>CAUDRX010000005.1 GCA_958451915.1 uncultured Peptococcaceae bacterium | reverse complement strand
TCCAAAGCTTTTCGGGCTTCACATCCTGATATTCCTCGAACTTTTTCAAAATACGAGTTGCACTCCATGCCAGCGCATTCTCACGGTTGCGGAACATCGCCGCTATCTCATCGGGGAACAGGTCACGCAGCTTGCACCACAGTTTGGAGTCAGCAGCGTTAAACACATTCTTTGTGCCGATAGTATCAGTGTCCTCGTAGCCATAAGTCAGAGTCAGACCACCCTCGTTATCATTGCCCATAGCGGTATCGTTATCGTAGTCAAAGCAGAAGTCCCAGTGAATCAGATCGCTGGTGTGCGGGAACACGTTCTTTGCGCGGTTATCAACCATGGTGTGCCGCTCAGTAAACAGATAATGGAAAATAGCAGAATCCAGATCGAAGTGATCCTTGAAATGTGCCTTGAATTCCTCATCATCCGCATTCACCACCCAGTTCTGAGCTGTGATCCACGCCTGTTTGCCGTCCTCGATCTCTTCCTCAGTGCAGGCAGGATTGCTGTAACGGAACTCAAAGGAATGGTCGCCGTCCCAAGTTTCCTGCGAGAAATCGCCGCTCAGGAAGCGGGTCTGCTCATCGGCGTTGTTGTCGATCTCAACGATAAATTCCTTGTGATTCTCGGGGTCCATACCCATCGTATCATTGTTCTTTTTGGAGTTGCCAATGTCGCCGCAGGCATAGAAGTGCCATTGACCATCGTTAAATACGGTCGCATTGGTGGTATCAGTCTCCTGAATAAACACGACACAGGGATAGAACGCCATGGTATCACGCACTTTGGGATTATCCTTTTTGGCCTGACGCACATAGGGGTTAAATTCATTGAAATCATCCGCCAGCAGGGAGTTGTTTGCATTCTCAGAAGAAGCAACATTGACTTTGATGTTAAAATACTTCTCAGGAACGCTATTTTCGGTCAGTGCATAGGTGTCGCCGGTAGTGTCGTCACCAAAGGTAAAGCCGCCCTCGCAGTTGATATCAATGTTTCGGGCAGAATCGCCGTAGTGGTCAGAGCTGGTGCCTTGGCCCTTGTGGGAGCCGGTAGCAGTCCAGTTGTCTTCCTTGGCGCGGCCATTCTTATAGATCTGCTGGATCGTTGTGTTGGCAACCTCGTTCTTCTTGCCGGTGGTGAAAGTGGGTGCAGAGATCTTGATGATACGCAGGTCAGGACACTTCTCAGCCAGCAAGTCAGGGGTCAGTTCGCCGCTTGCGTCGGTAATATCGTTGCGCATGTAGCGAGAGACCATCTCTTCGGCGTTCTTCGCATCGGCAATAAAGTTGTCCAGAATCTCATCATCTGTCAGGTTCATGCCGTAGCTCTTCATGCGGTACACAATAACGTCACAATCGTCAGAGCCAATGGTAATGCCAACGGGAGCAGCCTGAGTAAAGCTGTCGCTGGTATCATACAGTTCAACACGGCAGGGAATACCATCACACCACAGAACCATCTCACGGAACTGCTTGTCGGGCAAAATATTAAACTCGAACTCGAGGAAATCGTCCTCACAGATGGGCAAATCAATACTGTTCTGATGGCTGGTCAGCGTAACTTTCTGAGCTTGAATACTCAGACCAACGCCGCCATTCAAGCAAGTCACGGCAGTAGCATCATAGTTGCGAACGTTCGTTGTCTTAAACACCAGCTTAAAATTCTTGCCGCTCTTCTTTGCATCGTCTGCGAAAAGCTTATAGCTGATGGTGGCGGTCGTGCCAGCCTTGACACAGAAATAAGTGTCGCCATCTTCGTCGATCTGGTAGCCACCGTTCACCCAGTCAAAGTTGTCGCTGACAGTCATCTTATTGCTGCCGGAGCTCCACAGGCGGTTCACATCTGCGTTGCTGCGGCCAGCGGGGTTAAAGTCCAGCATCAGGCCGGTCTTAACGGGCTCAATGGTAATGCCCAGGTCTTCGATCTTTGCGGTGATGCTCTTGATGGTAGCGCCACAAGTAATGGTCAGAGTGTGGATGCCAATATCAGAAGATTTAAAGCTCCAAGTCTGAGCAGTACGACCAACAGTCAGTGTCGAAGTCTTAATGCCGTCAACTTCCAGCGTAATGCTTGCAGTAGAAGAGGCCGGGTTATAGACAGTGTAAACAATGCCGGTGGTACTATACTGCTTTGCGGTGAACTCCTTTGTGGCGCAGCTGATGATCGGTGTGTTATTGCCTTCCTCTGCCCACATGATATCTTTGTAAATGGTGTTGCTGGTCACGGCTTTGCCATTGATATTTGCAGTCATGGTAACTTCCAGCAGGTGAGCACCGTGTCTCTGTGCCGGGATCGCATAGGTCATCTGTCTGCCGGTAACCGCAGTTGTAACACTACCAAGCTTTTTGCCATCCAGAGTAAAGGAAACGTCCTTATTGATATTTCCGTATGGAGTAAAGCGGAAAGTGACTTCACCACTATAAACCAGAGAATCATCGAAGATACTCTCCAGATAAAACTCGACAACATTGATGTTCCAAGTCTTTGAACCCATGCTGCCAACGGAGTCAGTGACCTGCAATTTGATCTTATTATCGCCATTGTGCAGATACTGGGTGATATCAAAGCTGTTCTTGCCTTGATAAACGGTTGAAGTTGCGACCTTTGTATTGCCAACATACCACACGCCGGTAGCATCGCCAGTGTCTTCGCCAGAGTTGTCCACAGAGGTAAAATTGAACTCGACGGTTGCAGTATCGCCCTTGACAACAGCGATAGAAGATTCGCCAATACGCTCAATGGTAATGGTAGAGGTGCTGCCACCGCCACCACCGCCGCCACCTTCGATAATAACAGTGGTCTTGATCGTGCCGTTCTCCAACAGGTTCAGCTTGGAATCTTCGTAAGTGATATCGTACTCGCGGCCAGAGTTCTCATCGGGCTTAAAGTCCTTCAGTGTCTCCTGAATCTTAGCGATATCCGCATTTGCCAGATCAACAGAAGTCTGAATGCCGCCCACCGTATTCTTCAGGCCGCTCACGTCGCTGGATAGCACGTCAACGGTCGTCTTGTCTGCTTTCTTATCGAGCAGTGCGTCGGTGGCTTCCTTATTATAATAGGAGGACTTCAAAGTCTCCGGCAGGTCGCCAACACTGTCCTTCAGCTCCTGCACAGCGGCATCATTTGTAGTCTTATACTCAGTCAGCTCAGTCTGAACAGGGGTCACAGCAGTGCTGATCTTATTGTCCACAATGCCGTTGTACATGCTTACCCACTCAGCAGAAGGGTCGGTATTCAGCTTGATCTTTGTGATTTCGTCAGCGCCATTCAGGAACGTCAGAGTGCTGGTATCGTTGTCATACTGCACATTGAAGTTTGCCAGACCATCCACGGCAGCAATCTCACCACGCAGCATCGTAACAAAGCCGTCAACCTCGTCCTTCTTATAGAACTGCGCCAGCTTTTCATCCACGCTTGCAACTGCATTCTTTGCGTCCTGTGCGCTCTTCTCGGCAGCGGATGCAGCAACCTGTGCCTCGCCAACCTTCTGACTCATTGTTGCCAAAAACTGGGTGTACCAGTCGTTGCCAGTCGGATCAACCATCTGCTTGCCAGTCAGCGATTTCAGCACATTCAGTCGGCCATTCGGGCGGGTGCGCCACAAGTAGCTCTTGGTTGTGCTTGTATTCGGAACATTCACAGCGCCCGATGCCATGATCTCGAACTGCAGCTCGCCCTCTTTTGCAGTAGCGTCATTTGCCACCAGCCAGTAGAAGCGGATCTTGGTGTTGCTATAGCTCACGTTGATAGGGGAGGCGTAGTTTTCCTCTCTGTCTGCGTTCAGGTAGTGGATCTGAATCGTCATCTGAAGCAGGTCAATACCATCATAGTAACGCGGCATTTCAAACGGAATAACCTGCGAGTTGGATTCCTGTGTGATATTGATCTGATTTGCATCCAGCTGAATGTCTTTGTTTTTGTCGATGTAAGACCACTGGTCATCAGAGTAATCAGCAAACCAGGTGTAATTGCCACTACGCTCAAATGTCTCTTCTCCGTTATCATCATACACGGCAATTTGGTCTTCGTCATTTAATTCCAGAGTTGCGACATCTATATCATCAACAGAAACATTTGCGGGACTTGCAGCTTTTTTCGCAGCCAACCGCTTAGATTCTCCAAAAGATAGTGCCATTTGCTCACTCCTCTCTTATTGTTCATCTGCCGTAGTGGCAGTTAATTCGGGAAAATATTTATCAAACAAATTGTCCTGATAGAACGTATATTTGTTGTTTACGATATAAGTGTAATAAGGGTAATAGCGGCTCAAAGAAAGCGACATCGTGCCTTCACCCAGATTCATAGAGATGCTTTTGATGATCCAATCCACGGGGGTCTTACCGCCCAGATATTTGGCAGCATACTGGATCTTTTCATTCACGTCGAGCCACGGAACCAGTCGTATGGTCACACTCAGGCCGTCAGTCAGGCGGGCACGCTTCCACAGTTCGTATTGACAAACTTCCATAGCTGCGTCATCCGTGGTGTAATTCTCGTAATCTCCACCCGATAAAATCTCAGTTCTACGACCGATCTTTTCAATGGATAACCGTGCATTGTACAGGTCATCAATATTGTTCGGGTCATTCACACAGATAAAAGCCATGTTGTCGCAGTTATCCTCTGCTTTTTGAGCTTCTATCTCTTTGGTAGCCGGGATTTCGTCCACCAGTTTTGCCATAGCGTGGCTCTGCTGTTGACCCAAGAAGTAAATGCGGCCAGTATTCGGATTCCACTGGAGAACATAATACTTTGTAGCCTTAATACACCCGGGGTCTTGAATGACATCTGAACCATTGGCATCAGTCAAAGAACGATACAGTGTGCTTGTCTTTGTCTCAGAGCCAACTTGCTCATTGCCGTCTTTATCCTTGTACTTCCATGTAAATGTCAGCACAACCGTCATAGCGCCACTTGTTACGTTGCCGTTCTTGTCTGTTTTGGCAGCTTCAACATTTGCAGGAGCCACAAAAGATACTTTCGCTTCACTCTTCCATGTTGATTCGGTTGCGTTCAATACAAGGTTGATTGTCTTATTTGTGCCAGACCAGCCCTTTACAGTGGCGGCTCCATCCGCTTCAATCGTCGCGCCAAATACTTCAACGCAATTTCGGACAGCGGCATAATCCACCGTGGCCGATTCACCATCGTTGGTCACAAGCTTCTCGAATACTTCTGGATCAAGCACAGGCGGGTCGTCAAATCCACTGGGGATCTCACGACACACAAACACATCATCGTCAAAATACATCTCAAACGGATAATACAGGTCACGCAATTCTGAGAGAATATCCCAAACAGTCGAGCCAGTATCATAATCCAAGTCATGTGGGACAGTGCGGCTCCAATAGTCGATGGAATATTTCTTGAACTCCGTTTCATCTCTCAGCACAGCCCAGATGGCATCACCGATACGAGTGCCTTTCTCAATGCGATGTGTGCCACCAACCAGCTGTCCACCCAAGTCTCCGTTGATACGAGAAACCAAGTCAACACAGCTGGCCTGCACAGTGTTTTCTGTTGCGCTATATGTAAAGCCATTGGATGTAAATGTATAGCACCCTTCGTTGTACCAATAGATTTTTACGCCATTAACATAAGAAACGTCAGCTGAATTGGAATAGCTGAGGTACAGGTCGTTATACAGTTCGTTCAGCGCGGTCTTTGTATCGATCACTTCCGCCTGAATATCGTGCATGGAATGCCCTGCAAACACACTGGTTTTTCCATAGGTCGCTTTTAGTTCATCCTCGCTCTAACCGGCAATAGCAGAAACATCCACCTTACCAAGCGTAACTCCGTTCAGAACCATACCTTCAACAGCAGCAATCATCCCATGGACATGCATTTTGTTACCATACACGAAACTATCGATGCCTGATTTATCTACCTCAAGGATATTGGCAGGGGAGAGACCGCCGCTCATTGACTTCGCTTTTGTTGCCACAGCATCCAGATAAGCCCGGATGTCGTCCTCCACAAGTGGCACAAGCCCGTCTTGGGTTTGCAGCATCGGTGTAAATGCAATATATGGGCCATCTTGACAAATTGGGTCATCACTTCCCAAAACTGTAGAGTAATCACCAAGTTTGGTGTACCATTCCTCTGCTTCAGCTGGATCATCTGGTGGCGTGCCGTCATTGATCTGATCAAAGAACGTATGATACTTTGAGATATTGGCTCGTGTCTACACCAGCACATCTCGATTCAGGTTGTCGATATTACCGTATTTTGCATAGCCTCTGTTTGTGATGTCCTGAATCAAATCATCATAATTCTTTTCAACGAGCTGATAATCCGCATTTGCCTGAATCATCTCGTCGATGCTCTTGGAGCCGCTGATTTTTGACATTCCTCTTCCTGACAGACCAATGAATACACGCACATTTTTACTGATCCAATCCTCTTCCGTTAGGCTGGAAATGCCGCTCTTCTTACCCAGATACAGGGTCACATTAAAGGTTCGCCGCACATCAGATTCTGAGTCGATAGAAATAGAACCATCGATCACAAGACCTTCCAAACTATCAATTGTAATAAAATCTTTGTTCAGCATATCAATGCGGCAGTAAATATTAGATGAATGATTGTTCAATAGCGCCAGGTCTGCGTCAGTCGGAAGATATGTCATACGCTGCCTCCTGGCTGATAATCACTCAGCCCATTGTTATACATGTCGCTCTCACTCTCTGCGTCACCGAGCTCCACAAAGTCGAACTCCAATACGCCCTTATCGTAATGATCAGAGCAGGAGATAGAAACATTGCCATTGACACCCATTAGCCATCTGCGGCCATCAAACATCTTCAACAGCTTTGCACTGCCGTTGGTCAGCCATTCGCTCAGTTCATCACGGAATGCATTGCCGCCATTGATATCAAAGTCTTTCATTGTGTTATCAAAACGGATGCCAACACCAGAGAAGTGGCCGCTGTAATAATTGGCTTCACTGCCAGCAAACAGATACGGGTACTTGCTTCCCATCGTCTCGACAACTGTAGCAGAACGTACCTTCTCAACACTGTCCACTTTCGGTTCAAGGAAGATATGGTAGGTCTTATTGCCGTCAGTGATCACTGCACCGTCAAAGTCGCTCACAACGCTGGCCTTCGCATAGCCAAGCTCAATGCCATTTGCAACGGGAGCTACGGCGTACTCATAGTCGGTCTTGCGGCCAATGGCGTACAGGTCGGTATAATCGATCATCACATAACCATCGTCAGCGCTGTACATATAAAAGTCATTGAAGTCTTTTGTCTCCAAATCCTGATTCTTTGTTGCCGATACCTCAACACGATAGTATTTCATGTTGTTCAGGAAGGTCTCAGAGAACCACTCCTTGTACTCGCTGGAACTTCTGAATTCGTCGGTCGATGCAAAATCACTTGATGCCTTGATGAACTTGCGGTCAGCGGTATATGCAATCAGACAAAACGCCTTGTCCTCAGATTTGAACTGGAAAGAAAGAACTCGACTCTTGTCGATATAATCCGAGGTTACTGCCTTATAGTTGCCCATTGGCTGACCAGTCGTTTTATTGATGTGGAGGTTCGACCAGCCCATCTTCATAATGACATGGTTCAAATCGATCTCTTCCTGATAAAGCGAAGTCCAGATTGCTGCGCCTTTCTTACGTCGTTTGATTCGCAGGGCATTTGCACCACTGCTTCTTGTCAGGAAATACTGTGCGTGCATACTGATATTCGCCATACGATAATTATTCTGCACGGTGAATTTTACATCATCCACATACTCTGGATAGTCAGTTCGGAACGCCTGCAAACCGGTGTCCAGTTGATAGCCGCCAACAGATTCTGCCGTTGCTCTCAGATAATACAGGGTATGGTTATCCAGTCCATCGATCTGGAACCCCTTCAAAGAATCACGGTAATAGTAACTCACTGACTTTTTCAGCAGCTCGCGATTCGCATCATAAAGCCAAAATTCATAACGATTTACGGATTCACCCTCTGATACCTTGTACTTGTAAGAGAACTCAAAGGAATAAGAAGGGTAGGGGATAGTAGTCACACCAGAAGAGCTCAGGTCATTCAGTTTGACTGTCGGTTCCTCGTGGCAATAGAATAACAGCTTGTCCGAGTATTCAGAAAACAGATTTGTACCCTTCAGTCGGCAGCGAATAATCATATAGTACGGATCTTTGCGGTTCTCAAACGTGCCTGCCGGAATCGTAAAATATCGCGCCAGACCAGTACCACCGGCTGGGAATGTGCCAAACTTATACACACCTTTTGAAAGCGTATCACTCTGCAAAATACTGCCCGTCGGAGTATCGAAGACGATAAGAGCAATGATATCAATGTCTGCGTATGCGGCAAACTGAAATGTATGATCCTTTGTGGCATCAAATGCGCCGATTTTAGATAGAATTGGTTTCAAGTTATCACCTCCGAATTATTCCTTCGATATATAGCAAAGCTCACCGTTGGTATTTACAGCCAGATTCAATGCGGCCAGAAAGTTGTTAACAGTGATTTCTGAAATCGTTTTATTGACATCTGATATGTTCGTTTTTAAGGTCGAGATATTCGTATTTGCAGCCGAAATCTTGCGTGTCACATCTTGATAGTGGTTGGATTCAGCCGTTTTTGCGTCATTAAGGTCTGTCCTCAACGAAGTAACATCAGAAGCATTTTTCTCAATGTTGCTTTTATTGTCGTATACTTGTTTCTTTGTGGCGGTATAGTCTTTGTTTGTGAAACCACCAATATTATCATTAAAGCCATTCATCGAGCGCCACAGACTAGCTACATCGTTGGCTTCTTTTGTCTCAAGAGCGCCAACACGTTCAACTGCTGCGTTTGCGGTCGTATCATCCGTGTACTTTGTCGCAACAGCCCAGTCGCTGAATGTCTATTTTTCAGTTTCACCTCTTGCAGTAATACAGATATACAATGCACCACCGACACCGCCATAAATCTATAGATCATTCACATCGTATGGAGCAGTCGGTGTGTCAGTAAAAACACGGACTTTTTCTGTTGCAAGATCTCGTGCGGATGTTGCCATCGACAGTGCATTGATGACACCAGCATCCACAATTTCCATCCAAAAATATTGCTGTTTATCCTGGTCATATACCCAGCGATAGCAAATACCAGTTATTTTATCGTAGTAGATGTCGTTGATGTGTGCTTTTTTCTCTTCATCTGTTTTCCAATCTGAAGCAGGGTAGTTGTATGTATGTGGACGACCATTTCTGTACCAAGTATTGATCGTATTCTTTAGCTGATCTTGAACGGTGTCTTCTGTCTGCTGGGATTTGTCTTTCATCGACTCAAACTCGGCGTTCAAGCTATCAACACCGGTCACCAGAGATTTCACTGTCAGAATTTCAACGCTGGTATTACTCTCCGATACAATCAAGTTACGGAAGTTGCCCTGCAATGCAGTCACAACAACCTTCTGGCCTA
This sequence comes from uncultured Peptococcaceae bacterium, assembly GCA_958451915.1. Classification (GTDB taxonomy): domain Bacteria; phylum Bacillota; class Peptococcia; order Peptococcales; family Peptococcaceae; genus UMGS1590. The sequence goes on along the minus strand of CAUDRX010000005.1, from coordinate 25,089 downwards.
CAATATAGTCATGGTTTGTTACAATGCCGTACTCGCCACCGAATACAGCGATTTTATAGTGCTGGTCTTCTTTTTCTGTAATCACTCCATAGGCGGACACGTCAAATTTTGCATTCTTTACGGCGTGTTCGGCGGCAGAAGTCACCACTTCGGCCAGCACGTCAGTTACTGATTTATCTGCCATCCTATTCCTCCTAATCAAAAATAAAAGCCGACCTTCTAGGCTATCCTAGTGGTATCGGCTGTAAAAACTATTACTTACCGCTTGCTTTGCATTTGAGCAACCTTAGTCGGTAACTTCTGTTTGATTTCATTTGCCAGAGCATCAGAGCTGCCAACAGGATTCATGATAATAATATCGCCAATCGAAGTTGTAACATCTCCACCACCGCCCTGAACAATCGGCTGAGAACCGTACTTTGCCATCTGCTTCTGGAACCATGCATCCGGGTTGCCGCCCATCTCAAACAGGCGAGAGGTGATATCAGCAGGAACAACACCGTCGCCGGTCTCAAGATAGGTATAGCGCCCAGATTGCGGCTGACGAACCAGCATCTCTGGACCTTGCTCATCGACATTAGCCATGTGCGGGAACTTAGCAGACTTCAGACCATTCGCATGGCCAAACAGACTGCCAAAGAAACCGCCAATTGCAGCGCCGCCAATTGCACCCAGAGGCCCAAGGAATGAACCAACGGCAGCACCGATGCCTGCACCAGCAGCGGCAGTCACGCCCTTGCTTGGACCGGTATTCTGCTGTGTGCTCTGTTGTGCTTTCTGACTTGCTTCACTAATTGCGGTAGAAGTGTCAGCAGCCTTCTTACCAACAGCTTCAAATGCATCGCCTGTGGTCGCCAAATCGTTTTTAATCGATGTAACGGCAGCCTCGCATCCAGCCTTGATGGCATTGTAAGACTGATCCATCATCCAGGTCAGATTGGTGTTAACGTCCTTTGCACCTGGCTCAACATTTGCCCATGCGTTATCCGTCTCAGTGGGCAGAGAACCGCCATTGCCAAACGTATTTGCGGCATCAGAGGTGATCTCGTCATAAGCACCGCCAATGGTCTGCTCTGTCATGTCTGCCAGATGAGTCACGCCAGCCTCGTTCATGCTCCAACTATTGTCAAAGCACGCACGCATATCGTACATCAGCTTCTGGGTGTCTTTGCTGGTGTCAGCCCATGCTTGCTCCATTGTCTTTTGAACATTGGTGCTCAGGGTCTTTACACCGCCGCCAACCTTAGTCCAGCTGTGACCAAATGCCTTAGAAATCTCATTCATGGCCTTATTTGTGCTGTCAACAGAAGACTTATAAGACGCATTCAGTTTGTTTGCAATCTCTTCAGACATGTCGCCGGAAGTGGAAGCAAGGCTATTCCATCCGCTGGTATAAATCTTTTGCAGCGAATCAAACATCGTGTTGGTGACATCTTCAACCTGTTCAGCGCTTAGGCCGGTATTCTCATTCAGTGCATCAAAGGTGTTGTTCACCAGCTCATTCATCTTCTCAGACATCTTTTTGCTGGTTTCTTCAATATCCTTTGTGTCCAGACCGAGCTCGCCAGCTACAGATTTCCAGCTAGACTCAAAGTTGCTCGTCATAGACGAAATTTGGCTCTGGGCCGCCTTCTTTGTGTTGCTGGTGGATTCTGTCACTGTCTTAGAAGAGTTAATCTTACCGACCGTAGACATACGATATACAGTCTTAGTGGCCATATAAATCATGCTTTGAACGGCAGCAATGATCGGATTATCACTCTTCTTGAAAATATCAGAGAGTCCAGACATGAACTCGTTTGTATCACCAAGGATCTCATCATACTCGCTCTCGAAAATTGAGCCAACGCCAGCGGCTGCGGCAGCTGCGGCACCACTCAATTGAGCATTCGGACCTTGGGCACTCATACCATCACCGGCAGCGGCACTACCAGTCACTTCGGCCAAGCCCTTTGCCAGCCAGCCCTCTGGGTTAGCACCAATCGCCATCAGGTTGTCGGTTTCCTTTGCAGGAATAACACCGTCACCCTTTTCAAGATAGGTCATGCGTCCCTGATCGGGGTTACGAACAATCAGCTCTTCGCCCTTTTCATCAACGTTTGCAATCTGACCCTTCTTAACGCCACGAGTACCTTTTGCATATTTCTTTGCTTGGAATGCGGGAGTAGGTTCATCAACAGGTGTGTTGGAAACATTACTTGCAATTGAAGCAATCGTAGCAATCAGAGCAACAGCGCCTGCAACAGCTGCGGCGGCAGCAATCCAACCAGCAATAGGAATGGAAGAAAGAGCGGCAGCAATCGCTTGCATCATAGCGGCCATGGCACTGCCAACGCTCGTCACCAGAGTACCAAGTCCGGCGAAGATAGAAGGGAAGAAGCTTACAACGCCAGACGAGATGGCACTACCGATAGACTGTGCGCCAGCCGCAATTGGGCCAAACATACTTCCGATTGTCTCAACAATGCCACCAAGACCAAGTCCTGTCTGACTGTTCAGCAGACCAAATCCTTCTGTGAAGAACGAACCAATGTCACTAAACATCAACCCGGTTTTCTCAGAGATAGATGTCTATGCACCTGAGAAGAACTTACCGATACTGCCAAGATTGTCTTTCGCAGCACCAACCAGTCTCTCAAAGAATCCACCAGATACACGCTGAATATCGCCGGTATTCACTTTTATTGTGTTGCCAAGGATATCCAATGTCGCAGTGGTGCCCGATTTTAGTGCGGCAGAACCAGCCCTGTTCTTACCAGTGATCTAGTTCCAACCGTCAGAAACCACCTTGGCTGCGCCATCGAACATCTTCTTGAAACCGCCACCAAGATCAAAGTCACCGTTTTCGCCAGTGAACATGTTCTTGATTTGGTTAATAAAGCCAAAGACTCCACCACCATCACCAGTTCCACCATTAAGAATGTTCAAAATATTCGCTAGTGTCTCCAAAGTAGAGATCAGATTGGAGATATCATTGATAACATTCTTGACGTTTGTCGCGCCCTGAATGGCCTGCATATTGTTAAGGACACTACCCTTAAAGCCATCGTAATGACTTTCCATCTGCTCAAAGGTCATAGCTTCGAACTCAGCGGTGTATTTCAGCTTTTTCTGATAATCATCCCAGCTGGTGCCAATAAGATTATTGGTTTCCTGAACTTTATCCTTGAGCTTTTCCAGCTTATCGATTTCGTCCTGCTTCTTATACTCGCGTTGCTTGTCAGACAGGTTTTGACCAGCTTCACGAACGGCATTTTCATCTGCTTTCCATACGAAGCCCTGACCTCTGCCGCCATATACATGGACAGTCTTATTGGCCTTTGCACGCTCGTATTCATCCTGAAGTTTTGCCAGCTCGATTGCTCGCTCCTGTGCATCATTTTCTTCATTAAGCGCGTCGATACGTTTGTCAATAACATCGATCCAGGCTTCACCTTGAATCTTAAGGTCGTTGGACTGTTTGTCGTTCAAGTCATCAAAAACACCGATAAAAGAATTCAAAACAGTATTCAATTGGGACATCAGAGTTTTCAGCTTGTCAGCCGATTTGCCCATGCCCTCCATCGAATCTGCGCCCTTGTCAAGAGAGTCCGCCAACGCACGCAGAATCTCTGCCTGATCTTTGGTTTCTTCTTTTAGTTCGAGCTCTGCAGCCTTTGCCAGAATGTCGGCCTTGGTTTTTGCCAGCATCGCTTCCTTATTAAAGACGAGCTGGTTACCCTCCAATTTGAGGAACTGCAGATACTCTGGAGACATTGTAAGCAGTTTCTGAATACTGTCAATGCTCAAACCGCCGTAAGTGTTATACTCGTTTGTAACATCACTCAGATCAGTCCAGGCGCTCTGCATCTCATCGATCTTGGAACTAAACTCTTCAACCGTAGAACCCAGTCCGTCGAAATAGTCCTGAACGGAGATAACGTCGTTCTCAATGTTCTCTTTCGCAATCTCGTAACTTCTTGCAATCGCCTCGGAAGCCGCGCCACCTTCAGTACGGGCAGCTTCTGCCTGTTGTCTTAATGATTCTACAACCGCATCTTTCAGCACATCACCACTCAAGTCGATCTTGCCAGTGTCTTTATTGTAGGCTTTATTGATCAGATCCGGGTCGTATTGGCTGTACTTTTTAATGGATTGCAGCGCAGCACTCTGGGCTTCAGTGCCTTCATAATCCAGAGCACCGGTGCGGCTCTTTTCTGTTTTCTCCTTAACAGTTTTGCCATTGTCCCAAGCATCTTTGAAACCGTCGGTGATTTCTTTGGCCTGAGAGAGGGCAGCAGAGTAACCTTCGATGGCAGCCACTAACTGCCAATAGGACATGGTTTGTGTGTCAATATTTTTGGTAGTCCATGCAAGGATTTTATTATACTGAGTTTCACTAGTTGCATCATTCTTCAACTGCGCTGCCTTGAACTCTTCCATCATCAGATTTTTAAAAGCGTTTGTCTGAATTTCAAGCTGGCCAGTGACATCGTTTTTGGTCAACAGTGCGGTATAACGACTTTCTAAATCAGTCAAGCTTTTTAATGTCTGAATAGTAATATACCCTTGCTCGTTATATTCCTTCATAGCGGAGGATAAAGTAGACCAGGCATCGAGTGCTGTTTTTGCGGTTTTAGTTGATTTTTTGGTAGATTTATCAGCTTTACTCCAAATCTTACTTGGATCTTGATTGAGCATATCAGCCCAAAGCTGATCCACCATCTTATAGTTGTCTATAATCTGATGTCCTGCATCCAGAACTTGGAACATTGCATCAAAGCCCTCATTTTCAAGAGCATATTCTGCAGATTCATTTAATGCTCCCTGAAGAAGGATACTTGCGTCTCCAATAACAGCAGCGGCTTGCCCAAGGACTTTCTGTGCAGCAGCAAGAGTGTTTGTTTGTTGAATTTGCGTAACGGCATTTGCAAGCAAAGCAGCTCTTTGAGTCTGAATGGTCGCAGTAGTCAGTTTCTTAGCGGTTTCGGTATTGATTTCAAGCTGTCCATTTTCATTCTGAAGCATCGCAAGATACTGCGGGTCAAGGCTTGTAAGGGTTTGCAACGTATCAATGCTTAAATAGCCTGATTTGTTGTATTCTTCAACTGCTGTTTGACACGTCTGATAAGCTTTTTGCATATCATCAACAGCCTGAGCAGCTTCACTCATCTGAGTCTTAGCGTCTTTTACCGATTGAGCAAGTTCTTGCTGTTTTTCGTCAGCAGACGGAGCAACGATTTCCAGCTGTTTCAAAATGTCAACAAAAGCGGCCACATCTTCAGTATTCTCAGGGTCAAAGCCTATGTCTTTCATAGTTGTTTTAAGTTTTTCAAGGGCTTCGGTGTCTATGCGGCCTAAATTTGAACCGTCGCTGTTTAGTAAGGAAGTAAGATTTGTTGTATCAAAACCACTGATACCGGCTCTTAAAGTGTCAACCGCGTCTTTGATTTCGTCATAATCTGAAGTCTGCTCATCAGCTGCCTTCTTTGATTCATCGACCTGTGTCTGATATGCCTCTTTTGCTTTCGCTTCAAGCTCATTATAAACACGGTCAACTTCGATCTGTGCGTCAGAAACCGCGCCCTGAACATCATGCATCGATTTGCCGACATAAGAGCTTGCAATATTTTCTGCGTCGAAATCATGGGACAAAGGTTTAGACTGATGCAATGGGTCGTGTGCAACATTGTAAGTATAACCATCAACATTTCCGTGACTGCGGTTATAAGACGCCAGCGCCAACTCTTGTGCGCCAGCACCGGCCATTGCCATAACATCTGCCTTTGAAAGAATTTTGCCATTCTGCTCAGTACCTTCAATACCGGCAATTATGCCCTTAATACGAACCATCTCACCATTGACTTCTTTTTCAAGTCCTGTTGCATCAAGCTTCAGGAGTTTGTTGAAGTCAATTTCGCCATCTTCATTTTCACATTGAGCAATAATGTCATCAAGGTAGTCCCATAGCTGGTCTTCTGTTAATGGAATAAGTCCACTCTCAGTTTGCAGCATCGGGGTAAAAGCGACTTCATGTCCATCGATATCCTCTGATGTGCCTAAAACAGTAGAGTATTCTCCAGCTACATCATCTGGATGTTCCTCAGCGAAAGCGGAATAAGTCTTCTTATTTTCGTCTGTCCATTCAATGCGATCTCGTGTCAGATTATTAACATTGCCGTACTTTCCAGCGCCTTCTTCATATGCGGCTTTTTTCGCTTCTTGCAATTTCTTGTAGGCTTCCGTATATTCTTTTGTGCTCTTGATCTCGTCATCAAAAGACATCTCTTCAACAGGAGTAAAGGTGTTGTTACGAGCATTTTTTTGATTTGTCAACTTTTCCAGGTTTTCACTCACAATGTCTGGGAGGTTATTATCATGGAGTTGATCAACAGCATCATTATAATTTGTAACATACTGTTTTAATGTTGTACGCCATTTTTTCAACATGGAAAGGTTTTCCGAACTATACGTATCAGACAAGTTCTCTATTTCCTTGGTTAAATCGTCATATAGTTCAGCAATCGCCTTTGGATCATCAGGATCGATATTAAATTTGAAATAACTAGTATCCTGATTAAATTCACCAAAACCATCGTTTGCTAATTTCTGAGCAACTTCAGTCTCCTCAGCATTTGCGCCAATAATGACACCTTCGCCCTTTTTCTTGTAAGCATCAACAAGCAGGTTCCCCTGATCTTCAACATTATTTTCAAGATCAGGCCGTGCGTTCTCGCGTTGCTGCTTCTCAATATCTTTCAACAACTGAAGCTGTGTTTCGTAACTGGCATTCTGAAGATTAACCTGTTTTAGCATATCCTCGCCAATACCAGGCTGATCCTTTAAGGTCTCAGTTAACTCTTCCTGTAGTGATTTAAGTTCTGCAGTATCTTCTGCGGTATGGGTTGTTTTGTTTCCAATTTCTTCGTATCGCTTGACGATATCTGCAAGGGAAGTCCGTGCCTTGGTCAGCGATTCTGCCTGCTCTTTAGAATCACTCGCAATCTCTGCTATCTTTTCATCGATCTCCGTAAAATGCTTATAAACAGCTTGAACTCCCCAGATAAGTGCACTAATTGCTAAACTAGCAAGGATCTGCTTGCCCATTTGCAGAACATCATTCAAGAAAACTTGGTTTGTTATTTGTTCTTTGGTAGCTGCAATTTCTTTGTTTCTCGCAGCAACATCTTTCATAAACGCGGCACTAAGCTGCGGCAATCCATTCTGTCCAAGTTCAAGAACTCCTGCACTAAGCAAACGTTGCACTCTATCTGCGTCTTTATTCGCAGCGGCCCAACCGTTGATTTGTTGAACAGCTGCATCAAAATCAGGTAGAGCGTATTTACCACCCTTTTTCATAAAACCAACATCCATCAGCTTTGCAACGTCTTCACCTTTGGCCTGATACGATGTTGCAGTCTGTTCAAAAAGGACAGAGTTCATCTGCTTGCCGGCAGCGGTGGCTTCAAGAAGCTCTTCTGTGGTTTCTTTTACGCCATTTTTAACCTCTGTTACCTTAAACATTACCCGCTGAGAAGATTTGTCCAAAGTGGCAAGTTGAGCTGCAAAGTCCTGAAGATTTGCATCGGATTTCTTATCGACAATATTCGTCTTGTCTACTTTTTTTATTGACCCAATTTTAAAATCTCCGGCAAGCATATAGTCTTGTAGCCATTTTGGCTTTCCAGATGCCAATTTCGAACTTTCAAGAGCTTTAGAAAGTGTTCCATCGAAACCATTTCCAAGTTCCTTCATTGACTTGTTTATTGTCGTATCGTATAATAAAATCGGTGGTCAGCCGAAATCACTTGTCAATGAGGTGGAGTTTTATGAAATTTGGTAAGATGAGATATGACGTGCCTTTTGAAAAAATAGGATATGGGCATCCAGACTTTACGTTTTGGGAAGAATTCAAGATTGTAAATGAAGGAAAAAGAATTTACAAAGAAAATCCTCAGTATACTTATCTAAATGAAGATCAAAAATTAAAAGATGAAAAACAATTTTATGAATCAGTTGTATATGCATATATGATTGATCAAATTTTGCAAGAAGATTTGTCTATAGCTGAAAGTTATAAAAAATTCAGCAAAGGAAGATTTTGGACAAAAACCGAAAAGGGAACAACCACAAATTATAGAGATTTAAACTATTACTTCCTTCTTTGGTACAGAGACTACCTCCGAGAACAAGCAGACCCAGGCTGCCTCGCTCGTGAACAAGCTCAAAAAGACAAAGAGCTCCAAGAGTCCATCGAACTCCACCGTCAGATCGATGCGTACTATGCCGCAAAACACCCCCGCGTCGAATGCCCCTATTGTCACTCCATGAATACAGAAAAAATCTCTGGTGTCGCTCGTGGTGTGTCAATCTACGCGCTTGGTGTTGCGTCTCCAAAGCTCGGCAAGCAGTGGCACTGTAATAATTGCAATTCAAATTTCTAAGTCAACGTGACAAAAATAAATCCCACCCGAACGAATCGAATGGGGAAGTGATATAAAATAACAAAGCCCGTACAAGCATAATGCTCATACGGGCTTTTCTTTAGGCAACCTATCCGAGGAAGCCTCTCCTGTCTATTAGTAGCCATACCCAATCTATCCGAGAAAGGGTCTTCCATTACCAATATTATATGCTCAATCTTCTTTTTTGTCAAGACTTTCCTTTAATGTTTTCATATAAGAAATCAAATCGCTAGTATCGGATAGACCAAGAATGTTTTTGATTTCTTTTATCTCGTCTTGTGCTTCATTTCTTTCTTTAACGACTCTTTCAGCATAATTCGTCTTGTCAATGAGTTTTTTCTTGATATCAACATAATGATGCATTAGATCCAGTTCTCTGGCAACAGCCGCATCAATAAGTTCGAGTTCTTTAGGCGTTAAATCACAAATGTAATCACCAACCCTAGCCTTGCTGATTCTCGTTACTTGAGTGGCATCTGCACGCCCATCTAAAATAATAGCTCCACTTTCGTTATATCTTGGCGCAATTTCTACCATGGAAATTCTGATCGAAGCATTGTGTGTGATGGGAACTACTATTGTGTTTCCATTTCGTTTATTAGTCAAATTACACTGAAGAATCACAGCAGGACGACGCTTTTGAATTTCATAGCCAACACCCATGCCAAATTGGCACCAATAAACTTGCCCGCGATACACAGCCATGTCTTTTACAGACTCAGCAAGATCATCGAGTTCAAGCTTCTCTTTAATCCAGCTTATATAAGCAGTTGCCTTTTCAAGAGGAATCATCTTCTTTTGCTCTTCTTGCCCCTGATCTGATTGAGATGGTTGATTTACTTGATGTTCTTCCATGATTTAACACTCCTTTTGTAAAAGTGTATCATGGTTCAAAGATAGTGTCAACTACATAGATGATTCACATGATCCAACAGTCAGTCGGGAGTGTAAGTTCCTTACGATTGCGTAACCTAATCTCACATTCTTCGTCTGTTACTTTATCATAAGATTTAGTATCGTCATTTCACAAATAAAGCTCATTTTCATGGTACTCTTCGGATTCAACATAGGCCCCGCGGAGACAACCATTTGACCAACCATGATCGCATGGGTTATAATAAGTTTTTGTATACGTCATAAATAGATTCTTCTTTCTTTCAGGCTGGATGAATCATATCTTTTGGATTTTTGTGTGGATGCTTTGAGATTGGTTTGAAATAAAATGTACCATCAGGCTTGATCCACGATTCATCGTTCAACCAAACACGATCACGAGGCTTGCACTCTGGAAATTTAATCTTCAACAAAAATTCGATCCCTAATAATGTGATTTCAACTTTCACAATAATTCTCCTTTATAAATAGCAAAAGCCCGGCCTCCCAGTAGTAGGGAAGTCGGGCTTGTTCATTATGATAGCTGCACAGTAGTTATTTCAGAAGTTCAGCGATCTCTTCAGCAGTCATACCGCTGGCCAGTGCATTGGCAACAATATCTTCTGCCTTTTTACGGTTCAGCTCTGCCGCAATCTTTTCATCGGCATCAGCCTTTTTCTTTTCGAGCTTTGCAATCTCTTTATTGATTTTCTTCAGTTCTACTTCCTTAGCCTTGCGGTCAGCATTCAGCGCGGCAATATTCGTGCCGAGTGCTGCAATTTCTTCAGCGAGAGATTCTGCAGCAGTATTTTTCTCAGCAATCTGTGCTGCGTAATCAACGCCATCGAGAACCTTTGTTTTATTCTTGCTTCCTTTGGGTCTTGCCATAGTAAAAATACCTCCGTATATTTTTGATACGCGATTGTACTTTTATTATAGCTTACGCCGTAAGTAGTGTCAATATAAACTATGTCGAAAGAAGCCGATCTTCAAAACGATCTGCTAAATTGTTTATATCTGCATTATGATCAGTAGCTGGACCATATTTTACTTCTCCTTGTGATGGATAACGAAGGCTGAAAACTGTATGGTTATTATAATTGCTTATAGTGTAATCGCATCGAGATAAAATATCTGTGCCAATTATAACGTCATACTCGGTACACGGATTCTTTATAGATGTGATCTTCCAGTTGTTAAAAGATAAATCGGAAGAAATAAATATATTACCTCTGACTATCGGACGGATACTTTTATTATCAGCAGAAAGTAGACGAGAAGCCGCTCCTTCAATCATTGGTAACTGCAAATCTTTTGTAACCCAATCTGAAATAGCGCAGTTTGTTGCACCTGTATCAACGAGAGCATTGCATGAAACAACACAATTATTATATTCAATCAGTACTGGAATAATAATTGAATGTTCCAATTTGTCGTATTCAATTGTGTATGTTGTCGCCATTTATAAATTTACCTTTCACATTTTATTATTTCGAATGGAACAAAACCAAAATGCCCGTTTTTTGGAAGCTCATCAATCTCAGTAAAAATCTTAAATCCATAAGCTTCCCCATAAAGATACCGGTTACATCGCCAAGAAAGATCATGTTCTTTGATATACCGATCAATGAAATCACGCATAAAGGCGTTGGCTTTTTCCATATCTGGATAACGAAGGTTGCTGTGTTCCTTCATAAATGTTTTATAGAGATCTTCTGATATAATCCCGTTTTCACAGTATTCAATGCAAACTCTTTCGCAGAGCTTTCGCATCTCTTCATCCATATTTGCCTCCTGATACTATCATATAATAATACTTCTGTCAACGCCACGGCGTATACCATGGTTTTACTTTCTCCACTTTTGACGGCAGGGGAGAGACCACCTGTAATTTTTTCTGCCCACATGCGTTTAACATGCGTAGCAGTGATTTGGAGCACCCCATAGTGAATCTGCGGCGTTGTTACGCACGTAGTTCCACTCCGACATTATGCTCTCTGAAGCGTCTCTGGCAGTGCCTATTATAATAATGTAGGCGCATACAGAGCTTGCCTGCGGATTCCTTTCGGTTCCCGGACGAGAATTACCCAAACTCGCCACAGCTTACGCTGCCATGTTCGTCGGTTTTACTAAATACTCCCTCGCACTGCAGCACTTAATATAATAAGCGCAGCAGTCTTGTTCCGTGTCACCACCCGGAGTATTGCTGGGCACAATCGTGAAACCCGTCATTTTGGGTTTACCCAGCTGAGTTATAAAGGTTGCGATACCAGCACCCATTGGAATAGCGCCAGTAAATTTGATCATTGCATCTGCGGCTTTTGTAAGTCCAGTTGCGAGAGATACGACAGTCTTGACCAGACCGGAGTCAAGTACATCGGTAGAAAGAGCTTGGAAAGATGCGTCAAGCTGATTTAAGCGTCCCTGAATAGAATCAAGCCATTCGTCATTCTCCTCCCAAGCAACGTTCGCGCTGTTTGCAGCAGACTCCATTGCAGATTCAGCAACGTCAAAATTGCTTAAAATCGCAGAAACAGCATTGGCGTTTCTCTTACCCGCCAGCTTTTCGGTGACATTGGCCTGTGTTACATCAGAAAGACTGCCCCAAACTTCTGATAACTCTTTCATAATCTGATATGTAGATTTAAAGTTCTTGTTATCAGCCATCACGTCAACGCCGGTCAAAGATAACAATTCAGAGCGAAGTTTAGAGACAGAGTCTGCCATACCGTCAACTTCAATACCTGCTGCTTCTGCATCTGTTTTACTTGCACGTAAATACATAGAAAGAGTTTTCAAAACAGTGCCGACAGAATCTGCATCCTGAATAACTGCATTTGCAGCTGTACCAAGCGCAATAGTTTCTTCTAGTGTATTATTAGCGGCCGCCATTGCAGCAGAACTGCGAGTCAGAATCTCGCCCAGATCGTTTGCAGTGACAGGCTGAGTATTTGCAACAGCATCAATCTTATTGACAATGTCTTCAGCATCAGAAGCCAACAATCCAAAGCCCTGCAATGTTGAGATCAAATACGAAGACGAAGTGTTGACGTCATCAATACCATCACCAACATTCTTGAGCAGGGTAGAGTAGGTGGCCAAATTTTCTGCGTCCTCTGGACTATAGCCAAGTCGTGACCAATCAGCAGTTGAGTTGATAATATCGCTAATAGAAACACCGAGTTTTTGAGCTTGAATTGAAGCGCGATCCATGAACTTGTCATATTCTTCTGAGGTTAAATTTGTTACTTTTCGCAGCTCAGTCATTGCTGTATCAATATCAACAACGTTCTGATAAATAACCCCTAAAGCTTCCTGCATCTTGTGCAAAGCGGCCATGGTAATCATGGTACTTAGGTGTTGACCAAACAAATTTTCAAATTTATCAATAAGATTTTCTGTTTCAAGTCCCATACTCTTTGCCCGAGCACGAAGTTCCGCCATTTGCTGAGACAATTCTTTTACATTACGAGATGCATTGGGAGCTGCCAAACCATCACGTAAAGCAGTTACTTGACTACTTAATTTCTTTTCAACTTTCGGAAATTTTTCCAAATAATCATGCAACTGACTTTGTAGATTAGAAATACGAATAATAGCCTGAGTTTCTGCATTTTCCTGCGAAGATGAGTCTCTGAACTTTTGAATTTTACGCTGTGCCTTTTCGGCTTCATTACCAACATACTTATAAGCATCTGCCAACGAATCAATGCCTTGGATATTAAACTGGTTTGCCCAATTACGAGCAATTTGATTTTTATCTGATCCAATATTCTTATCTAAAGCTTCAAATAGACTGTTTGCTTGTGATGTAATATTTGAAACAAAAGAGTATTCCTGAGATCCAAGACCTTCATCAGTGCCCTCAAGCGTTCTGCGATATCCTTCCAATCGAGCAGTTAACGTATTGATATTTTTTGCATCCTGCCAGCCAACTTCAATCGACTCCTGCTCTGCATTGATTCTATTGTTAATTTCGGTTGTAACAGCGTTTTCAATATCACCACGTTTACTTAGCAATTCATTGGTTTTTGCCCACTCTGAAGAACTGACTTTCAAAAATCCGCGATTAGAAAATTCTGTTTTAATCTCATCCAGTTGATTCTGGGTGTTAACATATCCTTTTTGCGCGTTTCCTTGTGTCCATACATTCCCGTTACCAATAGAATTTGCAAGAGTCCTGCCACGAGATTCCAATTGTTTTGTCAGCCGTTCATACTCTGCAAAAAGCTCTTCATCGGTTGGGATAGATTGGTTTACGATCCACTCGCGCAATTCTTTCGCTTTTGCTAAAAATTGGTTTTGAACACTACTAACATTTACACCAGATGTTTTGGCCCGTGATTTTAACGTGCTGATCTCGTCTTTTGCGTTGTCGATCTCACGTTTTTTGTTGTCAAAAGCAGTTTTGTTACGCTTTGCGTCGATTCCATAAAGATCTTTCTTTGCTTTAAGCAGTCTATCGTATGCATCCTGAAGCTGATTGACAAGATCAATTTCTTGTTTATCTGCACGTTTTGATGTGAAATTGTTTCTTGTCTGCATAAAATCTTCAGTGTGCTGTTTCTATGATTTTCCAGCACTCCATCCAGGATAATTTGCGTCAAGCTCTTTCTCAGTATCATCAGCACGGTTCCAAAGCTGTCCTTTTCGTTTGATTTGCGTAAGAACATTCTTTTGATAATTTTTATCGCTGGAAGTATCCTGAGTGTTTTCCAGCTTCATAATTTCATTCAGAATTTTCGCAAGCTTATCTTCCAAGCTCTTTTGAGATGGTGGATTCCCGTTATTCGGTGGAGTATTGTTTCCACCATTATTGGGCTGTGGATTTGCGGGTTTTGGAGCAGGTGGTACCGGAGGCTGAGGTTGTGGATTATTATTACCTCCATTGGGCGGCTGTTGAGCAGGTGGGGTGTTATTGTTAGGCTTTTGTTTTTTGCCTGGCTTTTTCCCGCCATTATTCCCACCTTGTCCAGTTACATCCGCCACAACCACTTCGCCATTGATCGTAATTTTGTCTGGTACAATAATATCTGTATCTGAAACTGTAATTTTTCCCTTGATATCAATAGGATTGTCCCCGTTTGCCAATGAGGCAAAATACTCTTCGAGCGATTTCTTGGCACCATTCAATGTTTCGGTTTGTTTGCCAAGTGACGCATTGGCGTTATCAACTTCTCCTGCAAAATATTGCTGAATACCTGCCGCTGCACCAAGGGAATCGCGATAATCTTCTAGTGTTTCGCTTGGTTTTGTGAAATTTGGTGTTTCAGGTAATGGGAGCTGCTGAACAGGAGCGGTTTCTTTTATTGTTAAATCAGACGAATCCGGCAAAATTTCTTCCGCTTTGTTAGCCGATGCTTCCAACTCGGTATCGCTAATTGAAGTTTTTACCTTGATTTCAATTGCTTTATCTGGTACTGTAATATCATTCTCAGTCAGCGTAACATGCCCGGGAATCTCCACTGGTGTCTTTGGAGGGGTAATATCTTCCGGATTCAATGCAACCTTTTCAGCAATCGAAGGTGCATCCACTGTATTCTCTTTGACAGTGGTAACTCCGTTTTGCTTCAGTTTTTCAAGTTCCGCGTTGTTCTTTTCCAGTTCTGCTGTCTGGTTCGCAAAACCCTCATTGGCCACTGCAATGCTATCAGCAGTTTGTTTCGCTGCGTTGCCGACCTCTGCGTAATATTTTGCTGCTTTTGCCAATAAATCGGTCAGATAATTGATAGCTGCATCTTTTTCTCCAAGGAACGGTTCTTTGTCTCCAGAAGACGGGAAAATGCTGTTCAACTCAGACATTTCTTTGAGCAATTTATCTTTTGTCTGGTTGTCTGTCAATTTTGATACATCAATATTATTCCAGGCATCTGCAAGACCAGAGAGCATATGGATGGCCTGAATCATAGTATTCGGATCAAAATCACCTTTTGCACTTCCAAGCAAAGAACTTGACCAATCTTTTATGCTGTCCATATACGGTTTTACATGTGCCGTATCCAAGTCAGGAAGTTCTTTTTGAAACTCTTGAAAAGAGCTGAAAATGTCTAATCCTGAAGAGCCACCATATTTGCCCGTCATAAGATTTGCCAGATTCTTGGTCGCGCTGGCAATCAGTGTAACGACTCGCCGCCAGTCCTGCTCAAAATCAACGGCCGCCGCATTCAGATCGCCCATAGCCTTATTCGCATCAGACAATCCCTGTGCGGTCTTTGCAGTGGCAGCACTAGCATTCTCAGAAGCCTTTGCCTGATGATCGGCCAGATTCTGATAAATAATATCCTTTTGTTTTACAGCGGCCGCTTCTACGTTTTCATTCTTTGTGGCAGTATATTGCGCATTGGCCATCTGCTCCATGATTTTGTCATCAGACGGAATATTGACCTTTTTCTTTGCGCCGGTCTGAGCTGCAGCTCCATTAACACCTTTTATAGTTGGGGTGATCGCAATACCATTGAAAGCAGCCTCAACATCTTTCCGTATTTTAGACAGCTGATCTGGAGCAATATTTGCCACGATAGCAATGTTATTAAGCCCTGCTTCAATCTTAGTTTTCAGCGCGGTGACACTATCGTCGCTAATCGTTCCTACTACATCAACAGGAATCTCTTGTTTAGCAGCCGTACTTGCATCAACGGCAGTGGTCTTTTTGCCCTTTTTTGTATGCTTTGTAGAAGTAGTAGAGGTCGAAGCAGATGCGCCTTCCAGCTTTGAATAATCAAGACCATCAATTACACCTTGCAGTTGGTCTCTGATCGTATCGAGGCTGGCCTTGGTCGCTTTCAAGTTGACTTTTGTTTCTGTCTCTTTTTCTTTGAAAACATCCAATGCCTTGTCAACATTCGAGATTTTTGCCATAATAGGCACAAGATGTTGATCGCCCTCTTGGTATTTAGAAACACTCTTTAGAAGACTGTCTACGTCCAGTTTGCCCTTGATCTCAACGCCGTCTTTTGGGATTTTTTTATTGATATCTTCTTGTAATTTGGCGGCATCAATTTGCGGGTCAACCTTAACTTTGATGCTCAATTCTGGTTCTCTCGCCATGTTTTATTCCTCCTTCTGGAGCAACCAATCTCCGAATCTAAAAAAAGCAGGCTTTTAATAAGTCTGCTCATCTTTTTGATTATTTTGTATTGTCGTGATTGATCCGCTGCTCGACCATATTTACGATATCTTTATTGTGTTTATTGATATCTTTCTGAGTATTCGTCATAAACGGACGCGGTTTCATCCACCTATAGCGCTTGTGTGTCCATGGATTTTGTATGTTGTCACTTTCAAGCAAGCGGGGGAGTCCATCTGGATTATGATATTCTTTATGGTTTGCAAGGCGAGGACCTTCAACTTGAGTTTCATTATACACGGTCAAAACGCGATCATGTACAACATCTCTGATATTTGAATCATCCAATAATCCGCCATTGGTTTCACGACGTTCATATTCAACAGGGGAATAGGTTGCATAAACATCTTGCTCTACATGAGATTTCATCTTATCTTCCACATAATCTTTAACCTCATTTTTCAGAGCTTTATTTGCCCGTTTCATAATTTCTCGCTGAAGCCCCTCAACGGTATTGAATGATTTCTTCCCCATAGTTTACTCCTTGCTTTCAGCGGCTGCAGAAATAAGCTCTGTCGTATCAATTGAAGGAGCACCATCGAGCATACCTTCAGGAGTTTTGACGCTATAGTTATCTTTCTCTACCGGTTTCTTCAGATTTTCTTCAGCGATTTTTTCAATCATTTTGTTCATGTCGAACTGATCACCAATGCCGCTCACTACGTCAGCTACCAACTGCATCAACTGCTCAAACGGCTGATTCTTTGCAGCGGCTTCAAATGCGGCCATATACTGCTGGCGGGCAATCTCGATTTTTTCGCGGCAAGCCTTGTTCAGTGTAGTCAG
This sequence comes from uncultured Peptococcaceae bacterium, assembly GCA_958451915.1. Taxonomy (GTDB): domain Bacteria; phylum Bacillota; class Peptococcia; order Peptococcales; family Peptococcaceae; genus UMGS1590. The sequence continues at coordinate 7,860 of CAUDRX010000005.1, read as the reverse complement.
AATATACTTGCGTGGAGCCTCATTCATCAACTTGGTCGTTTCATCAGAGAAAGCCAGTTCACTCATCTGGTCCTGGTCCATCTCACTGGTTTCCAGACCAGTAAACATGATCAGTGTTGTAATTCTGAAAGCGTAGTCATACAGCGCCGGCTCGTAACGGCCATCGCGCTCAGATAGGCTTACCACGCTGTCAACAAACAAAATTCGTTCAGCCAAAGTCAGATTATTCTTTGCATTCATAAGTATTAGTCCTCCTGATTTAATTTATTGTTTTCAAGTTCCATCTTTACAGCTGTCGCAATGCACATCGCGTCAGCTTCATCAGACGAAACATCTTCTCCATAATAGGTTTTCACGTAGTCGATGGCCTGCTGCTTTAATTCTGCACGCTTTACTCGACCCTGTTTAAATCCTAATATCTTTCGCTACTCGGATGGCTTAATGATCTCATAGGGGATATTGTTTAGCTCGCATACCCCCATAATCGCTCCTTGCAGCTGTGCCAGCTGGATCAATGTTTTTGGCGAGCTTTGCAGTGCAACATCTTCGATCACTACAAAGTCTGGATGATTGTTCTTGATGCGGCTCTGGATCATCTGGCGCATCATTGTTGAGCGTTCCAAGACATCCTTGGTTTTACTCAGGTCGATCAGCGAGTGGTAAACAGTGTCGCCATCAATGGTACAGACACCCGTCTTGCCGAGAGCCTGGTCAAAAGCAATGATTTTTATAATAAACACTTCCTTTTTCTTTCTGGATGTGGTAAAATTCAAATTCGAAGAACACCTGCGTATCCCTTTTGGGAATTATTAAAACGGCGAGAATTAGTAGGGGCTTCCCGAAGTCCAGTAGAAAGGCTGCTGGCAGAAAGGAGGCCCATATGATGATTGACTTCGACACCATGTCTAAGTTCGTTCAATTCGTAGCTGCTTTGGTGACTATCGCCAAGTTTGTTATGGAAGTAAGCCAGTCCCGGGCATAAGCGGGGCCAATTATCCGATTATTCACTGAAGCTCCTATGCAAATTAGAGAGCGGAAAGTCGCCACGTGGGTGTTCTTCTTATTTGTGAGTTTCCTCATATCAACGCGCAATTGCAATAATTGTGCGCTCATAAAAGGGGCAGAGCCCCGAAAGACTCTGCCTCGTGTAAATACTATGTATCAGCCCTCGTTGGGGAAGATCAAAGAGAACATGTCGCCATTCTCATCAGCCAGAACGTCGAAGGTCATGGTCAGAGAAACGGGATCGCCGGTGTTCTGCCAGGACAGCTCGAAGCCGGCCTGAGGAGCAGCCTTGTACCAGATGGGATGTGCCTCGATAATGTCGTCGTTCTCGGTCTTGTAGGGAATAGAACCCTCGACGCGATAAGCCTTGGGGAAGTGACGGCTATCCAGGTGCACAACCTGAGCGGCTGCCTGCTTTGCGTAGTAATAAACAATGTAAGCAGTCTCCTGGGTTGCTTCAGCCACGGTAACCTCAGTGCCGCCATCAGTAACAGTAGCGGTGATCTCGGTTCCCAGATCGTCATCAGCCTTAAAGACCTGAACAGCGGTGGTGCCAGCAGCAGTAGAAATGGTCAGCTTGCCAGCCTCGGTGCAGGTGACCTTCTCGCGCTTCAGGAAGTTTGCGGTGGTGCCCAGGTCGTTGCCAGACAGCATCTGGAAGACCTTGACGGGATAAACCTGTGCCTCGATGGTCAGAGTGCCGGTACGAGAGCCGTCAAACTGCACGCGGTTAGGTGCGCCCTGGCCACCGGTTGCGAACACGCGGTCACCCTCAAAAGAGGTAGAAGTGACGTTAGCCCAGTCAACATTCAGGAACAGCTTCTTGGTGGAGTAGTCGACCAGCATCAGATCGGCGACCTCGCGGTTGGCGAAATTTGCATTCTTGTTAGCCATAATTGTTATCCTCCTATAGTTTCGTTTTCTTTGTCAATTCGCTCTATCCATTTCGAGGGGTCATATTTACCGCCCCAAACGGAGTAATTCATTTCAGCGATATTTAGTTGTTTTGCGCGTAATAGTTGGGAGAACGTATCTCGTATCTGTCCAACTGTCAGCTCAAAGATGTTTGAATAATTCAAACTTGGATGAAAAGTGCATAAGAGAGAAATCATGTTCGGCAGCTCGAAATTCGGGTCTGCCTTTTTTGTTTGTTTGAACTTTTTCTTCTTCTTTTGGAACTTCTCATAAAACAAGCGATCTTTTTCAGTCTTGAATTTTGGAGCTTCTTCCGGGATGTCGCTTTCGTCGATATCAACCATCTGCAGGCAAAGCTTTGTTACGGTCGAATAGTTGTTTCTGTCGATATAGCCACCGATAGAAAATCCTTTTTTACCGCTATTTTCTTTGTCGATAAAAATTGCTCGATGCTGCTCGTCCCACTCCAATTTCCCAGAAACAAAAAGACCCAGAGCCGAAATTAGTTCAGCCCTGGATTCATCTGTCGATGTAAGAATATCGAACATTGCAATATTTGCTTTTTGCTCACTTGTCATTTGCTCCCAGATATCTGGCATCTTCATCATAGTTGCCGCATCATGGTAGTATTTTTCTGGGGTATATAAAAATAAGGTCAGTGCGTATTGATACTGGGTATAGCCAATCTTCAAAATATCTTTCAGAAAAGGGGAGTGGATTCGCCCAACGTCTTTTAGCTGCACACCATATGGACTCAGATGATCAAGGTACGAAATTTTTCTCATCAGCGAGCCCTCCTAAAAGAGCCGACCTGATAAACAAGCATTCGTCCGTAATAGCATTGCGCTGGCTTATAGATGCTGCTTCCAGCCTATTCAAGCGGTCCAATTCCAAATTCTTTGTTTCCATTCAGAAGCTTATCAATATCACTGACCAAAATATCAATGCGTGTCCCTGCTTGTCCTTTCCGATGATATGTCTGCATAAGGTTTTTACTGCAATATGCAAATACGTAAATGGTCATCATCGTAATAGAATCTCCGCTGGTCTGTTCTGGCACAACCTCAACACATAAAAATGTTTTTGAGTTTTCCTGTGTATCTGGAACATACTCATACTTAAACACGCATCCACCTTCACCCGACCCATTCTTACCAAGCAGAAGAGTTTCGGGATCGTCGATATTATCTGTATTGCCCAATAGGACATCAAGGACATTTTCGTCATTGATCAACTTGGAAACGACCCGATTTTTGAATACCCCGATCTCATCGAGATTCATATCAGATCACCTCCAATTCGATCTTTTCGGTAAGGCCGGCTGCTTTAACCGTCAGTACCACGACTTGTCCAATCAACTTAGAATCATCCACACAAGTGATCTTGCACTTTGCACCGGTCGTAGTCGTATTACCGCCTTTGAAACATACTCCCGCAGGAGTACAATCGCCGGTAAGCGTCCATTCTGCGCCGTCGTACACTTCGCCATCGATTTTTGCAGTAAATAGCTTACCAAATCCGCCTGTTGGGATAGATGGTTCACCCGTAAACTCTATCGAAAGCACTCTGTCGTCTACGATGTTATCGTCAGGATAGGTGATTTCCACGTTATCGGAAGCATCTTCAGGCACATAATTGCAGATCATTTTCTCTACATTGTCTGTTTCTGCGTTGTAAAGATCCTGTTCAACGTTAAACGAGAGGAACCCGATCTGGTCATTATCATAGTCAATTCGGCCAGTCATCTGGTCAATCGACGTGATTCGATAGGTCTTTGGTTCTCCATTGACGATCTCCAACATCAGCCGTTTTCCAATGTTCAGGCGTGCAGAATACTCGTCGAACGGGGTTTGAATGCGGAATTCACGGGTTGAATAACTCATTACCTTGTTCTCGCTCAGGTTGGAGTAATACGGCTTTTCCACAGTTGCCCATAGAGATACGATCTTTTTTGTCTGGTCATCCTGCCACACGATTTGTTTCTGGCAGATCTGAATGCGGCCGCGCACGGTGATCTCATCGTCTGCATCACGTTCTGTAATCAGCCAGTGGCTCTTACCCCAGTACATAATGCTGCCGATCTCAAAATCCTCACCAGGTCTTGTGCGGAATATTTTCTGGTTTGTAACAGTAGACGATATAATATTTACCCAGCGGGGTACGTCATCTATCGTTACTTCTTTATAAGAAGGATTGACTGGCGCTAAAAAGCGCGTATCATGGAGTGCCTTATTGACCACCCTGTCGCGCTGCGTCTCTCCATCCTGTTTCAGCATGGCTCTATATTGAGATCTTGTCATATCCCACCGCCTTACTGTGTCCATTCAGAAACACTGTTTGACTTAAAGGAATACAAGTTCATCTCAGCAGTCAATTTACGCTGCGACTGCGCTAAAAGGTCTTTCATCTGCTCCAGTAGCTTAGCAGGGGAGAAGAAAGAAAAGTCCTTGGTGCTCATAGCGTTCTTCAAAGCGTCAGAGTTGTAAACATACGGCTCCAACCAATGCACAATCATGCTCAACGCCAGAATACTCTGTTCCTTGCGGGTCAGAGTAACATTGAACTGCTGCAGCTCATCATCATAGTCAGTCAGGTCTTGCACGCAAATGTCAGCAAAATCATCAATGGCGGCCTGAAGCAAGTCGCTCTCTGCATCTGCAAACATCTCGTCAGTATATCCTTCCTTGTCATAATCTCGAATGCGCCCACGACAGCGGGCATAGATACTTTCAAAAGTGGTTGCCATGACCCGCCTCCTTTACATCAAATTGTGTCTTCCAACTCAACAGACAGGGAGTCCTCCAGTGCCTTAATCGCACTGCGGCTGTCCAACTCACCGGTTTCGATCTTTTTCTTAGCCTCAGATGCAATCGCATCCTTAGTGCCGCCCGGTAGTGTCGGGACGATCTTCTTGATCTCATCGGCGGGCATTGTAAACACGTCATTGAAGTTGTCGGTGGTCAGACTATTTTTGTAATAGCGCTCAACGCCAAGCTTCTTGATAATGGCGGGATCATCGATCAAAATCCAATTTTCCTCAAAGAACCGGCGCTGATTACCGCGCATAGAAACCAGCTCGCGATACTCCATTTCCTGAACATCGCCAAAAGCCTCCCACTCAACGGTATAGCCGGGATTCAAAGTGGACTTATAGATCAGATTACCAGCTGTGCCATTGCGGCACTCCACCATGGTCTCGTTTGTAATTTCGACTACGGGCTCAGTCACCACGGGAGCAGCGGCTTTCGCAGCGGTAGTCTTAGTTGTACGTCTTGCCATTCGTTCCTCCTATTTAATAAAAGAAGCGGCAGGGTTGTTGCCCCACCGCTATTCAACTCAAATTATCGATCAGGCCATCTTATATGCGCCGAAGTCACGATCAAACACAATGGCAATGCCGGTGCGCTTCATCATCAGGAACTCCTGGCTCATATCAGCGTTGTTCATCGGTGTGCCCATCAGCATAGTGACATCACCCTCGGTAACGCGCTTAATGGGCTTGGTGTCGCCAGCAAACACGTACAGGGTCTTGTCATCCAGGATGAAATCGGTGGTGCCGGTAGCGTGACGCTGCTTCACAGCAATCAGCTCAGTACCATTGAAGCGGCCAAAGTGACCCATTGCGTACATATCTTCCTTGGCGGAATCAGACACAACGGCAGTCTTGATCTGACGCAGAGCCTTACGGGTGCCAACAATCACAGCGGTCTCGCCAGTAGAAGCCTCAACGTGCTCGATCAGGTCCAGTAGCTTGTCCTCGTCAAAAGAGCCGGTCTCAATGTAGGGAGCATTCAGCTTGCTGAACATGCCAACGAATGCAGCATATGCAGAATCCAGCTCATCCTTGGTGAAGGACTTGGAAACGATATCAACAAACTTGTTAAAGTCGATACGGCCAGCCAGAACACGGTTCAGCTCCTCGTAGATCTTAATAGCGTGCAGCTGAGTATTGACGGTGATGTCAGTACCAGCTTCCAGACGCTGGCGGCGCACGCCCTGAGTACCCTCGGCGATATCGGCAACAGCAAACAGGCACTCGCGCTCGATGTGGAACTTGGGAGTGTCGCCCAGAGCCAGGTTGCGATCCTCGACCATATTCATAAAGAACTCGTCGCCCTTCAGACCTTCCTCAGAAATAACATTGACCAGCTCCTCAACAATAGCGAACACCTTAGAGCAACTGCCATCACGCAGAGCCTTAATGTCCAGCTTGGTGGAACCGCCATTTGCCTCAACCAGAGCCTTGCGCAGAGCCTCCTGGGTGTCGTTCACAGAATAATCACCAGCAACGTGGCCCTTGTAGCCATCGAGAGCCAGCTTGACCAGATTAGAATCAATAGCCATGGTATAAACCTCCTATAATAAAAATGGCCGCCCGCTTTAAACGGACGGCTTTATGTTGATTTCTTAAAACTTCGGAATCACTTCAGGGTGATCATGTAGTAGGTATAGCGACCATCTCCAAAACCAACAGTCTCAACGAAGTCAATGCAGCCAAAGGTCTTGTCATCAGCAGCCTCCTGAATCTGGATCTTGGTGTCATCGGCAGCAAAACCGACATACTTGCCCTTTGCGGGGATGCCGTTAAATGCCTCGGCAGTAGCAGAGAAGCCACCCTTAGAAACATTCAGAGCGTAAACGCGCACTGGCTTGCCAGCCTCATTGACCCACTCGGGCAGATAGTGTGCCACGGTCTGATCATAGAACAGCTCAACGCCAGCGGTCAGATACAGGTCAGCAACGGTGGAAGTTGCGGTAGGAGCGGTAGCCTTGTAGACCTCACGACCCAGCTTCTCGCCCAGAACAACCAGCTGAGCGTTATCGATCTCAGCAGCATCGGACTCCTTGTAGAAAATAGCACTCTCCAGCTGAGCACCATCCAGGGTGCCACCCAGCTTGTCAATGCGCACAACAGCATGCTTATTATTAGCCATAATTATGTACCTCCTAATTTTTGGTAAATTACTTATTGCCGAGATAGTGTTCGATCAGACCACCATACGCGACATCTGAACCGTTCTGGGTGCCACCCACGCCAAAGCGGACAGTTCCTTTGTTGTTTTTATTGGGAACATAAGAGAACTCAGCACTCTTGCGGCCAACCAGCGCATAGCACTTGGTCTCCAGATCGGAGTAGCTGATCTCCTTGTTCTCCTTTAGTGCGATATACTCAGCATCTGCTCCAAGCTTGTCATCAAAGGTGGCAAACAGAGCGTTGCGCTTTGCTTCCATCTCAGCGGCTTTTGCGTCAGCTTCGGCCTTTTCGTATGCCTCCAGCTTCGGCTTCATCTCGGCAATGGTCTCAGATGCTTCAGTAAACTCTTTTGTCAGGTCGGAGATTTTAGCATTCATCTCAGCGACTGTATTAGTGATCTCAGTAAAGGCTGCACTCATGCCAGGCAGAACTTCGCCTTCGTCCCAGTCTTCAAAAGTTACCTTCTTACGCTTGGCGTTCTCCACATCCAGAACAACATTGTCGCCGTTCATAGAGTAGGGAATACCCATCAGGTTGTAAGTGGTGCAATCGATCACGATCACCTCATCACCCTGGACATCGTTCATCCAGTAGCGGGGAACCATATTCTCAGGGTCCCAAGAAGACGGGATCTTGTATGCGCCCAGAGCGCCGCTGATTTCATTCAGCAGCTGCTCAGTGGTCAGAGTAAATTCGCTGGATGCTGCGGATTCGCCCTCTTCGGCTGGCGCAGTATTCTCTGCGGGAACCTCAGTTGTTGCATTTTCTGCACCTTCTTCAGGTGCGGCGTTTTCGGCAGGAGCAGCCTCAGATTCGGTCTTTGTCGCAGTATTCTCTGCGGCGGGAGTCTCAATCTCAGGATTCTCCACAGCGCCTTCTGCCACGGCATTTTCAGTCATAGCAGGATTCTTTTCATTTTCATTCATTGGCGTTGTATCTCCTTTCTCCTCATCGGATGGATTATC
>CAUDRX010000004.1 GCA_958451915.1 uncultured Peptococcaceae bacterium | reverse complement strand
ATCATTCCATCACACTCGATCTGGAGGCGAGACAATGAGCGAAGACATCAGAGACCTGCTGGAAGGCGTGCGCGCCGGCCACATCGACATTGACGAAGCGGTACTGGCGCTCAGGCGAAAGCCTTTCGAAGACATCGGCTATGCCAAGGTTGACATGCACCGCAAGCTGCGCCAGGGAACGGCCGAAGTCATTTACGGGGCTGGCAAGACGCCGGCACAGATCGCCGGCATCGCCAGTACGATGCTGGCAAACGGCCAGCCGACCATCCTCATCACCCGCCTTTCTGAAGAAGCGGCAGCCATCGTCGGCCGCACCCATCCCCTTCATTATGAAGCCGACGCCCGCTGCGGCATCATCGGCCCCGTACCCGAACCGGACGGACTCGGCAGCATCGTCGTTGCCACCGGCGGCACCAGCGATATTCCCGTCGCCGAAGAAGCTGCCGTCACAGCCACCGTCCTCGGCAACGAGGTCGTGCGTCTCTATGACGTTGGCGTCGCCGGACTGCACCGCACACTGGCCCACCTCGACGAGATCATGAGTGCCAGCGTCATCATCGCCATCGCCGGCATGGAAGGCGCGCTTGCCAGCGTCATCGGCGGCCTCGCCGACTGTCCGGTCATCGCTGTACCGACAAGCATCGGCTATGGTGCTTCCTTCGGCGGGCTGTCCGCCCTGCTCTCAATGCTCAACTCCTGCGCCAGCGGCGTCTCTGTCGTTAACATCGATAACGGTTTCGGCGCCGGCTACCTCGCCAATATGATCAACCACATGCACGGAAGGAGAAAAGACTGATGCGAACCTTATACATCGACTGCGCCATGGGCGCTGCCGGCGACATGCTGACCGCCGCCCTCCTGGAACTCTTGCCCGATCCGGATGCTTTCGTTTGCGAGCTCAACGCCCTCGCCATCCCGGGTGTGCGCTTCGCCCGCGAAACAAGCGAAAAATGCGGTATCACCGGCACCTACATGCACGTCACTGTGAACGGTGAAGAAGAAGAAAGCTGCAACGTGCATCACCATGATCACGACCACGAACATGCGCACACACACGACCACCATCATGACCATGGCCACCATCACCACGCCAGCCTGCATGACATCGAACACCTTGTGCGCGATCATCTGTCGCTTGCGGCCGCAGTGCAGGACGACATCATGGCCGTTTACCAGCTCATCGCCGAAGCCGAGAGCCATGCCCACGGCAAGCCGGTGAGTGAGATCCATTTCCACGAAGTCGGCACCATGGACGCCGTCGCCGACATCACCGCCGTCTGCCTGCTGATGCACCGTCTCGCGCCAGATCAGGTCATCGTCTCTCCGATCCATGTCGGCAGCGGCCAGGTGCGCTGCGCCCACGGCATCCTGCCCGTGCCGGCGCCAGCCACGGCATTCATCCTCAGGGGCATACCGATCTACGGCGGTCATATCCAGGGCGAGCTCTGCACGCCGACCGGCGCCGCCCTGCTCAAACATTTCGCCACCCGCTTCGGCGAGATGCCGCTCCTGCGCACCCAGGCCATCGGCTACGGCATGGGCAGGAAAGACTTCCCCGCCGCCAACTGCGTGCGTGTCATGCTCGGTGAAGAGGATGGCGCAAATGACGAAGTCATCGAACTGCGCTGCAACGTCGACGATATGAGCGGCGAAGACATCGGCTACGCCATGGACAAACTCTTCGAAGCCGGCGCGCTTGATGTCTACACGACCGCGATCGGCATGAAGAAGGGCCGCCCGGGCACGCTCATCCAGGCGATGTGCCGCGGCACAGACCGGGATGCAGTCGTGCAGGCGATGTTCCGCCACACGACCACCATCGGCATCCGTGAGAGCCGCTTCCGCCGCTACGTCCTCAACCGCCGCATCGAGACCATCGAAACGCCATACGGCAGTGTGCGCCGCAAAGTCTCCGATGGCTACGGTGTCAGCCGTGAAAAGATCGAGTTTGACGATCTTGCCGCCATCGCTGCACAGGAAGATATGAGCCTTGCTGAGGTGCGCAGCCATCTGACACGTGAGTGAACAGTGATAAATGACAAACACGCATGGCCGGAGGCCATGCGTGTTTCTTTTTGCACAGGAGGGCTTGACACTTTTCCCCCACACTGATACATTTATGAAAGCAAAGGGGGCCAACAGATCATGAAAACACAGACCCATGCGCTGATCGTGCTCGCACTCACCTGCGTTCTGATCGGCACCTTCCTGGGTATCAGTCATCCTGCGAGCACGCTGCACACCAAACAGGTACAGGCGCTCGATTCCACCATCCTCCTCGGGGCTGAGGGCGATCAGGCAGACACGGCGCTGAACGCTGCGGCGCGCGAGATCGAGCGGCTCGCTGGTCTCTTTGCCTACACCGGCAACGGCGACATCGCCAACCTCAACGACGACAAGATCATCATCGCCGACAGCGACACCATCGAACTCCTCACCCGCGCCAAAGAGATCTCTGCCGCCACCGACGGGCTCTACAGCTGCACCACTGCGCCGCTGCTCGACGCCTGGGGATTCACCACAGGTGACTACCGCGTACCGGACGCTGACGAACGCGAAGCACTGCTCGCCCATGTCGACGACCAGCAGATCACCATCGATGCCGGCACCGTGCGCATCCCGGAAAATGTCCGCGTCAATGTCGACAGCATTGCCCGCGGCTACATCGCTGACCGCGTCCAGGAGATCTTTGCCGATTACGCGCTGGAACGCGGCTTTATCACCTACGGCCTGGACAAGGAACGCTACGACAATGGCGACGCCGGCTTCCTCGAAGGAGAAGGTGTGGCCGCCTATTCGACCGACCCTGCCGAAAACCCATGGACGGTCAATATCGCCAATCCTGCCGACAGCAGCATCGTCATCGCCAATTACCTCACCTATAACGAATCCGTCTTCACCAGCGGCGGCTACCAGAACAGTTTCACACAGGACGGCCAAACCTATCATCATATCCTCGACCCGCGCACCGGTCTGCCAGCAGACAGCGGCCTCAGTGCTGTCTCTGTTGTGAGCCAGGACGCCACCCGCGCCGCAGCCCTCTCGGAAGCACTCTGCGTCATGGGGCGTGAGGAAGCACTGGACTTCTGGGATGAACGGCGCATCGATTTTGATGCCATCCTCATCACCGACGACCCTGCCGAAAGCACTGCTGCCGGCGGCCGAAACGTCATCATCACCGCCGGGATCCACAAAAAAGACGGCACATACTTCTCTCTCATCGATGACCCGGGCGGCAACAGTCCGCTCAGCAAGTCTGACGATGAACGCGCTTTTATGATCCTCTGAACCTGAACTGCCGCCTGTGCGGCAGTTTTTTGTTGTCCTTCGCCAATGACAGGCGCGTTATTCTTGACAGTACATCCCTTCCTTGATACATTTAGCCTATAAGAAAGGATGTGACGCTTATGAAGCCCCTCTCCTTTGCCGCACTTCTCCTTACTGCCCTGCTGGCCCTTACAGGCTGCAGCGGCACCGCAAACGATGACTCTCCGATCGCTGTTGAGAGCTTTCAGGCCATGGGCACCACCGTCCACCTGGAAGCACAGGGCGAACGCGCCAAACGCCAGTCTGCCATCAAAGACGCACGTGCAGAAGTCGAACGCCTTGCTGCCCTCTTTGACGCGCACACAGAAGAAAGTGACATCGCCCGCCTCAACGCCAAACGACAGATCACCGCTGAAGATGACACCGTGCGCCTGCTCACCCAGGTGAAGACGCTCTCAGCCGCTACCGAGGGCCGCTTCGCGAGCACCATCGCCCCACTGCGCGCCGTCTGGCAAAACGCTGCCAGTGAAGGCCGCACGCCGACGGAAGACGAGCTGGCACAATGCCTGTCTCTCGTCAATGACAACCGCATCTGGATCGACGGTGATTCGATCGCCCTGCCGGCAGCGGTCACGATCGACGTCAGCCGACCTGCCCAGGGCTACATCGCTGACCGCGTCATCGAGATCTTTGAAGCGCACGACCTCGAACGCGGCCTCATCGCCTTTGGCGGTGCTGTCGACGAGAACGCCGGCACGACCTCCTACGACAACGCCATCCTCGTCAACACGTTCTCCAGCAGTCCTGACAGCGCGCCCTGGAACCTCTTTCTTGCCGATCCGGCAGACAGCAGCCTTTCCCGCGCCAGCTTCCTCGCCTATAACGAAGCGGTCGCCACTGCCGGCGGCTATCAGACCGCCTTCGAAGCCGGCGGCAGCACCGCTCACAGCTTCCTCGATCCAGAGACCGGCCAGCCGGTGTCTGACGGGCTGGGATCAGTGAGCGTCGTCTGTGACAGCGCCTTTGAGGCAGCGGCACTCTCTGAAGCCCTGCTCATCATGGGCGAATCTGCCGCCACCGATTACTGGCGCGCCCATACAGACGATTTTGAAGCGATCTTCATGAGTGGCGGTCTCACCGGCAGCACCACCAGAGACCATCCACGCGCCGCCATCACCGAAGGCATTGACGCGGCCCGCTTCGCCCTCGTTGACGACAACGGCGGCCCGCTCACCAACGCCAGCAGCGAACGGCCGACCCGCATCGCCGCTGACGCCGCCTGAACTTTGGCAAACGAAAGCGCCCGCCGGACCTCGCAGAAAATTTCCTGCGAAAGGCCCGGCGGGCGTCTTTTTTTTTACGTTCAGGAGATGCGGCGGGCAGCCACGAGAAAACGGCCATTCTCCGTATGGTAGCTGCAGGTCGAGAGCAGAAGGATCTGCTGACCGTAGGAAGGGACGACGCCGCTGTCATAGAGGGCATTGTCCCTGAGCCAGCTGACGAGCGCATCAAACCCCGCCTGATCCAGCGGTCCGGCGGCATTCTGATAGCGGTAACCTGTTTCCCCAGGCTGCAGGATGCGCGTCTGCAGCGCCGCAAAGACTTCGTAGGTGCGTGCCTCGGTGCGGGTATAGATCGTAATCGGCAGTTTCTGCGCCGCAAAGGCAGCGTCGGCGTAGCGGTCAAGCTCACCGAACATGGCACCATCCTGCATCTCGTGGCCATAGATGAGCAGGCAATCGCTGTCGATGTCAGACCCCTCCCCAATGAAAGGGGTCCCGCTGGCGGAATCGCTCTGGTCAAAGGCCCGACGCAGGTAGTAGTTTGGCGCGTCCGGCGTCCACATCACCGGATAATCGATCTGCGTGCCGCCAACGACGAGCCAGCCGGCGTAATCACTGTTCTGGCTGTGCATCGTCTCATAGCTTGCCGCCAACGCCTGGCGTGCTGCCTCCGCATCAGCGGCAGCCTGTGCCGCGGCCTGACGTTCCGCTTCCGCCTGGGCCCTGAGCGCCGCGAATGCATCAGCAGCCTGCTTGTTCTGATAGAGGGTGTAGCCGGCCATCCCCGCCGAGACAATGAAGAGGCAGGCAAAGAGGACAAAGAAAACCTTCAGCAGCCGGCTGCCGCGCCGGCGTTTTTTGGGGCTCATGGGCGCCTCCTTTCCTGGATAAAGAAGACGGTGGCTGCCGCGCGCAGCCACCGTTTGTTATCGTTCATCAGAATCATTCGTCGTAACGGCGTCTGTTAAAGAAAGCGATCAATCCGATCACCAGCATGCCGCTGAGAGAGAAGATCGCGATCGTGGTCCAGAGATTGAGATGGGACTCATCCCCCGTCTCCGGTGTGCTGCGATCTTTCTTATCGTTGTCCTTGTCTGTACTCGTCGCCTTTGGCTTTGTCACCTTGGTGCTGGTCGTGCTCGTAGAAGTGGATTTCTTCGTATTGGTGATGGTCCAGGTGTTGCCGCTGTGCTTGGTGGACTTGGTGTAACCGCTCGGCACGTTCGGCTCATCGACGGTCCATTTATAACTGTCATCGAGATTGCTCCAGGTATATTTCCAGCCGTTGCCGCTGTTCAGCGTGACGGTACTGCCGTAAGCCTTGCCGTCGCGGTAGAGCTGCATCTTGACGGAGCTTGGACGGCTGGAGGACTTGTCGTTCTTCCAGGTCTTGTTGACGGTGACGGAGATCTTCTTCCCGCCATCGACAGTTGGCTCAGTGATGTTGACGGTCTTGTTCGCAAAAGCCGGCAGGCCGGTATAGACAGCGCCGTTTTTCTCATAAGCGACACTGCCGCGCAGGTCGCCGTTCTCGTCACGGTCAACGGTGACACGCACCTTGTAAACGGCAGCGTCATAGGCGATCTTGCTGTCACTGCCCGGTTTCATGCTGAGGGTGTAGGCATAGCTGCCTTCTTTTTCAAGGGTCAGCGGGTCAAAGGTGACGGTCCCGGAGACGTTGGTCTTGGCCTGCAGGATGTTGCCAGCTTCGTCCTTGAGCTCCAGCGTCACACTGCCGTTGCCTGGCGTCTTGCCATCCAGCGCCACTTCCGCACTCAGCGGCACGCTGGCCGGTTTTGGATCGACAACGGCGGTCGCATCCTTATGGCTCGAGACCATATCAAAGCTGAGCACGCTGCCCTGATCGCCGCGCAGGTCCACGGTCACATCACCGGCCGGCTCAAAGCCTTCGGTGGTGCCGCTGAGGCTGGCTTTCAGGGTATAGACCTGGTCATCATCAAAAAGATTGAACGCCAGGGTCTGGGTAGCATCGTTGAGGTTAAAGGACGCGATCGGTGTCGTGGCATCTTTGGCATAAACGCCGATGGTCACCGCTGGCGTGGTCATGCCGGTCAGGGGGTCGCCCTTTTCATCAACCCAACGGTGATTGACCTTCACGCTGACAGCCTTCTTCTGAGCAGCCGATACTGCGACAAGGTTCTGGGCTTTCTTGCCATCGGCCGTCTTTACACCGCTGGCATCATAGAGGTCGAGGGCAAAATTGGCTGGCGCTGGGTTCTGCTTGGCAACAGCGATCAGCTCGTTGACCTGCTTTGCCAGGTTTCCGCTCACCGGCTGGTTATCGGTGTAATACCAGATGGCCTGCTGGGTGGCTGCCATCGCGTAGAGCGGCTCGAGCTTGGCAGCAGTGAGACCGCTTGCAGCGCCAATGCCAGCGACATCCCCCTGCACGCCTTTCCAGCTGCCTTCCAGATATGGATAGCCGTTGTAGATGACGTTGAGCACATCCTGCCTGATGGTGCCGCTGTTCTGCGCCTTGTCCACGAGCGCCGCCCAATCGGTGTTGGCCGTGGCAGTCAGGCGCTTGTAAGGGCTCGTGCCTTTGGACGCATCGGTCAGAGCGGCCGGTCTTTCACGGGTCATGTTCAGTGAGTAAGCGAGCACACCGGCATCAGAGCCGTCCTGTACGCGCAGTTCTGTCATACCGCTGACACGACCAGCAGCCGTTTTCAGATCCGGGGTGTTATCATAGGCAGTATAGGCCTTGCCGTCACTCACTGCCGCTGCCAATGCAGAGGCGCCCGGCGCGATCACGCCGAAGGCGAACACGAGGAGCGTCAGCAGCGCGATACATTTCCTTTTCATGGTGTTCATCTCCTTTGAGAAAAATCAGTACGTTTGTCTATCGAAACAGTTATTTATCACTTACATTATACCCGATTTCCCCTTGACAGGCAATCAATCTTGAAGATATTGCTACAATCTTAAAAAACTTTAAGATTTCCCACATACAAAAAAACGCCGGGGCTTTCCCGGCGTCTTCGTCCCTTCTCAGCTCACATGCGGCAAACTGCGTCTTTGGCGAGTGCGGAACGCTCACATTCTTCGCCCGACATCGTCACCTGCCAGCAATACGGGCTGTCCTTCATCTTTTCAGCGGCATAGCTGAGACCGTTGGTACGGTCATCGAGCAGCGGATGGTCGATCTGGTTCGGATCACCCAGGAGGATCACCTTGGTGCCGGCACCGGCACGGGTGATGATGCCTTTAGCCTGCTTCGGCGTGAGGTTCTGGGCTTCGTCAATGATCAGATAGGTCTTCGTCACAGAACGCCCGCGGATAAAATTGAGCGCCTGAGCGCTGATGACATCGCGGGCGAAAAGTTCATCGACCTTGCCGGCAAGGCTGCGCTCATCGCGGAAGCGCTCCTTTTCGTTCTGGTCGACGAGAAGCTCCAGGTTATCAATGACCGGGCGCAGGAGCGGGGCGATCTTTTCCGACTCATCGCCTGGCAGAAAACCGATGTCATCGTCGAAGTGTACATTCGGGCGGCTGATGAGGATGCGGCGGTAGAGCGGCTCATCTGCCTCCATGATGGCAGAGAGCCCGCAGGCCAGGGCATAGAAAGTCTTGGCGGTGCCTGCGATGCCCTTGACAATGACCAGCGGCGCTTCCTCAGCACTTGTCATCAGCGCCTCCTGCAGAAAGGTCTGGCCGACATTGCGCGGTGTCACCCCGTAAGGATGCTTCTTTTTGAAAGCCAGCGGCACGATCGCTGTGCCGTCGAAACGTGCCAGCTGGGTCTTGGCATGGGACTGATCGGCGCGCAGGATGAGGAATTGGTTGCGCACCAGCTCCACCGCCAGACGCGCACCGTTCTCATCGACCTGGTAGACGTCTTCCGGCGCCAGCGGCGTTTCCGGAAAGGCTTCGAAGCGTGCCTCCCCGACATAGACCTCCGCGCGGCCCGTATACTGCTTATCGCTCTCCGGCGCCTGCTCGGTCATGTAATCCTCTGCTTCGATGCCAAGCATCTGCGCTTTGATGCGCACAACAATGTCCTTCGTCACGAGGATCACCGGGCCCACAGCGTGCGCGCGGATGCCCAGGCAGACCCTGAGGATGCGGTTGTCGTTCTTATGATCCGGAAAGCCTTCTGGCAAGGCCACATCCACGCAGTTGACCTCCAGTCGCAGTGTGCCGCCGCCTGCCAGCGTCACCCCTTCTGTAAGACTGCCGGCCAGGCGCAGACGCTCGAGATAACGGATGCAGGCACGGGCATTGGCACCGCGCTCACCGTCGCTCGCCTTGAGTCCGTCCAGCTCTTCCAGGACCGCCAACGGCAGCACGATGTGGTTGTCCTCAAAGGACAAGAGGGCGCGGGGGCTCTGGATGAGCACATTCGTATCCAATACGTAGGTCTTTTGCATGGCAGATCGTCTCCTTTGATCAAAAACAAAAATGGCCCCATCCATCGTCTCGCACAATCTGCACATCGACAAGGGACATGGCCATTCCTCCTTCGAGTTGTTTACAGCTCCAGTTTACAGGAGGTTTGTATACTCTGCCAGCACGCGCGTGTTAAATCTCCGTAAGCAACCGCCGGATAAAAGATTAAATATTTTTAAGATTGGCATGATTCCGTTCGCTTTTCTCTTGCTGTTTTGGTATAATAAAAGCATAGATAAATTGTCATATTTTCTAAAGAAAGGAATGAGAATCATGAAAAAACGCACCCTTGCCCTCACATTGATCGGCGCGCTCCTGCTCTCAAGCATGCCCCTCGCCGCTGCGGCCGCAGAAGAAACGACCACGCTGCCTTACAGCGACGTGGCAGAAAGCCGCTGGTCCTACGACGCCATCGCTTCTGCCTATGAAAAGGGCATCATGACCGGCATGACAGAAACGACCTTCGAACCGACTTTCGCCACAAGCCGCGCCATGATCGTCTCCATCCTCTATCGCCTCGAAGGAAGCCCGGACCTCTCTGGTGAAAACCTCGGCTATCCGTACGCCGATGCCCCTGGCGACAGCTGGTATGGCGCACCTGTCTACTGGGCCCGTGCGAACGGCATCGTCAGCGGCTACAGCGCTGAACGCTTCGGACCAAACGACCCTGTCACCCGCGAGCAGCTCGCCGCCATCCTCTACAACTATGCCGAGTGGAAAGGCATGGATGTGAGCGCCCGCGCCGACCTCAGCCTCTACACCGATGCCGGTATGGTCCACAGCTGGGCCACTGAGGTTGTGAGCTGGGCCCATGCTGAAGGCCTGCTCCAGGGCGTCTCACACACCACCCTCAACCCGCTGGACAACGCCAGCCGCGAACAGGTGGCAGCCATCTTCCAGCGCTTCCTCGCTGAAGGCACACAGGATGTGACCCTCTCGATCGGTCGTCCGGACAGCCTCACCGAAGTCACAGCGACCATCGAAGAAGATTCTGCTGATGCCGTCATCGCTGCACTCGCTGCAGAGACCGGCTGGGACCTCACACTGGCACGACCAGTCTGGTCCAGCGGTGATAATTTCGCCGTTGTCGCCTTCGCTGAAGACAGCGGCATCTACGGCGAACCACCGGAACCACAGAAGCCGGAATACCACGTCTATGACGTCGAAGACTGGCTCTTCACCGTCTTCAACAGCGTCACAGAGACCCTCAAGAACTACGGCTACAATGGCGCCGCCTTCACCGCACCAGACGGCAGTGACATCGTCATTGACCGCGATGGCTATCATTTCTATCTCTCCAGCGATTTCGTCTGGGACTATCACATCGCCTGGGCCACCAATCACCCAGAGGCGCAGGCCCTTGACGCCTTCACCAGCTACTACGGCAGCCAGAGCCCTGACGAATACGGTCTCAACCTCATCTTCCCAGTGGACGGTGTTGAGCCAAACACCGGCAGCATCACCTTTACCGACCGTCTCAGCGACACCGTCCTGACCTTTGACGTGAAGAGTGACGTTAAAGACGTCACCGAAGCATACAGCTACCACGCCCGTGCTCAGAACTTCGAACACTACACCGTTCTGCGCATCGAGCTGCCAGCAGAGCTTCGCGGCAACACCAGTTTCATCATCCATCTCGATGACGCCGCCTTCCGCGCACCAGACGGCAGCCTGACAACAGAACGCTCGATCAATGCCTGAACACACAAACACCGCCAGATCCAATGCGATCTGGCGGCGTTTTTTATTTCTGTCATGGTCGCCGTGGCTGTGTGAAACAGAAGGGACACGATCACCTCTCCGGGCCGATATAGCGTTTGATGGCGGCACGGCTTTCTGCGCTGGCACGATAATAGACACGGAGTGCACCGGCCGCATCAAGGTCATAGCCGGCTTCCTCAAGCAGGCCGTTCTTTTCGGCGGTCATCAGTGCCTCCACGACCGCCGGCCTGCGCAGACCGCGAAAGCGGCCATACTGCGGCGCCAACGTAGCAATGACATCATCGGCCGAAGCACGTTCAACCTTCGTGAAATGCAGAAGGATGGCATAATTGAGCGGCTTCATACATCATCACCTGCCTTTTTATGAAAAAGTGCACGCGGATCGACGGCGATGATCAGGATTCCCAGGATCATCCCAAAGGCCGAGACCCAGCCGATGAACGGAATGGCCCAGCCGTCCTGTCCGCAGATCACACCCAAAAGGATCCAGGAGAAGAACGGCCCCCAGAATGCGTAGGTGCCATTGGCCGCCATACCGAGCGCTACCCCGCACATGCTGTTGCCCTTGTACCAGAGGCTGTAGGCGAACATCGCAAAAAAACCGCTTGCCGCAAAGGCTGCGAGCGCCGGCCCATCCTGAATGGCTTTTGCGAGCAGCCCCCAGCTGTACGCAGGCCCTTCACCGGCACACAGGCTCAAAAGCGGCAGCACGAAGACAATATTGGCCGCCCCGGCCACCCACTGGCGGATGGTGATCCCCACCTGATAGTCCACCATCGCTGTCGCGTATCCTGCGATACAGCCTTCCAGCCCCCAGCCCAGTGCCGCTGCAAAGGCCATCAGCACGCCTGCGAACATCCCCTCTGGCGCACCTGCAAAGAGGCTCTGCCCGGCGATCATCATGCTCGCGGCAAAGCACACTGCGATACCCAGAAGGATGCGCGGTGTCAGCTTCTGCTTATAAAGCAGCCAGCCAAGCACAGCACCGATGGCAGGATTGAGGCCCGTGATCGGGATCACGATGGCGCCTGCTCTCTGCAGCGCGATCACGTATGCCGTTCCGGCGATGGGCCCACCGATCAGCCCAGCCACGAGGATCGTGCGGCCAGGCCTGGTCCAGATGCTGCGAAAGAAATCACCGAGTTTTCCCTGGAGCGCCGTCAATCCCAGGCTCCAGATGGCGCTGCACATGTACATGAGGGCACTGCCCATGGCGCTGACGATATAAGTCACAGCAAAAGCCGGGAGCGCCCCAGCCGCCCAATCGCCCCAGATGCCTGTGCTGAGCCCCAGGTTCAAAAAAGCCGTGAAGAGCCCGTAGGAAACGCCAGAGATCAGCGCGATGGTGAGCCCTTTCTGAAAAAAGTGCCGGTCCAGCGTCGCTTTGAGCCGCACCGCCTCCCGCTGTTGTTCGTCCATCCCTTTTCCTCCTTTTCCCGATCAAAACGGCGCTGACATGCCCCCGATCGTTCGAGGACACATCAGCGCCGGGCTTTCCTGTTGCCAGTATTTATAGATTATGAAAGAGCATGAAGACACCATCGGCGATCATCACCACACAGATGAACTTGCGCAGGGTCAGCGCGTCCATGCGGCTCACAAGACGTTTGGCGATATAGAGGCCAAGCACCATCGAGACCATGCCGAGCAGGGTGTAACCAATGAGATCGACGGTGAACATGCCATTGAAAACACGCAGGAGAAAATCGATGAAGAGCGTCAGCCCGAGCACAAGCTGAGAGGTGCCGAGATAATATTCCTTGCTCGACGTCGCCTCCAGAAAGAACGCCGCCATCAGCGGCCCGCCAACGCCGAAAGCGCCCATGATGAGACCGCTGAGCACGCTCAGCACGATCATACTGCCCCAGCCGACGCGCACCGTGAAGATCTTCTGCCCCCAGAGCAGGTAGACCGCCATGGCGATAAAGATCACGCCCATGAGCGGGTACCAGATGGGACTGTCACCGACGCGTTTGAGCACGAGCACGCCTGCCAGATCGGCAATGATATATACAGCGAGCCAGCGCACGACCCAGGTCCAGTCGATCGTCCTGCGATAGAGAAAAGCATTGTAGAGCATGACAAAAGTCGCCATCATCGCCGCCAGCACCAGCGATTTTGTATAGCCAAAGAGATAGGGAAAGACCATCAGCACGATCATGCTGAAAGCAAAACCACTGATCCCCTGCACCAGCGACGCCGCCAGCACAATGCCACAGAACGCAGCAAAAGCCCCCAGACTCATCATCACGATCCTCTCCTTTCACTCTGTTTATCTTTTCACGTTTATGCGCCGGCGTCAATCGGGTCTTGCTTATCGAACGCCGGTCTTTGCTAAGCCGCCATCAATGGATGAGCGTCACGACCCCATTGAGGACCATGAGCACGCAGACAATGCGCCGGAGCATCAGCGCATCGATGTACTGCACGAGGCGTTTTGCCACAAGCACCCCAGCCACGAGAAAGACCAGCCCCAGGGCCGTTGTCTTAAGGATCTCAAGTGTCACCATGCCGGTAGCAATGCGGAAAATGAGGTCCAGCGCCATGCCAAAGAAAGAAACGACCTGGATCGTGCCAAGGTATTCTTCCTTGCTCTTGGTCGCCACCATAAAGAAGGCCGCGGTGATCGGCCCGCCGACACCAAAAGCACCGACCAGGACACCTGTCAGGACCGAAAAGAAGACCAGTGACCGCTTGTTCGGTTTGATCGGCAGACGGTTCTGCCCCCACATCAGATAGATCGCCATGAGAATAAAGAGGATCCCCAAAAGCGTGTACCAGATCGGCGCATCACCGACCCGTTTCAGTACCAGCACCCCGAAAAGGTCCGCCACTGCAAAGGACGACACACCCAGAGGCAGCCACTGCCAGGCGCAGTATTTCCGATACAGGATGCTGTTGTAGATCAGGAGCAGCACCGTCATCAGGTTCGCCAGGACCAAAGCGTTCGTATAACCAAAGATGTTTGGGAAGACCATCAGCACGATCAGTCCGAAGGCAAATCCGCTGATCCCCTGTACGACAGAAGCCGCAAACACAACAACCGCAAATAAGATAAACGTTGTCAGGCTCATCGCCCATCTCCTCCTTTCATTGTACGAGCAGCTTCACGCCGTCGATGATGATGATCACACAAACGATCCGCCGCAGCATCCGCGCATCGATAAAACGCATCAGCCGCCGCGCGATCAAAAGCCCTGCTACCATGAAGACCACCCCTAGGAGGCAGTAATGCAGCACCACCGGCGTGATCATGCCGCCCACCAGCCGCAGGAGCACATCCGTGCCGACCATAAAGAGCGAGAGGATCTGCAGCGTGCTGATGTATTCTTCCTTCGAACGCGCCACCGCCAGCATAAAGGTGACGAGAAAAGGCCCGCCGACCGAAAAAAGCCCTGTGACCAGCCCCGCCAGTCCGGCAAAGATGACGAGGTTACGCTTTGTGGCGCGGAGTGTCACCTTGTTCTGGCCCCAGAGGAGATAGACCGCCATGACGATAAAGATCAGCCCCAGCAGCGTGTTCCAGATCGGACTGTCACCGACCGCTCTGAGGATCGCCAGGCCAATGATGTCCCCGACGGCGCTCGCCGCTGCCCCCAGTGGGATCCACTGCCAGTTGCAGTCCTTGCGATACAGATAACTGTTATACGCCAGGAGAAAGACCGCCATGAGATTGGTCAGCGCCAGCGCGTTCGTATAACCAAAGAGATCCGGAAAGACCATCAGCACCAAAAGCCCGAAGGCAAAGCCACTGATCCCCTGCACGATCGACGCCAGAAAGACCACGGCACAAAAAAGCAAGGCCGCTTCCACGTTCCTCGCCCCCTTTTCTGCAAGATATCCTCTTCCCAGTATAGCACAAGCCGCCAGCCAACGGGGCGCGCGCAGCAAAAAACTGAAAGGCGCGGCCTCTTCCCGCGCCACAAAAAACGGCGCTGTGCCGGTACGATCATGTACCAGCACAGCGCCGGATCGGAGGTGGCTGTGTGAGGAAGGCTCAGGCCATGACGAGGCTGTCGTCGATCTCTGCCAGATCGACCGAGACCGTATGATCCTCCTCGATCTGATCAGCGATGTCGATGCAGCCGCTGGCGATGCTCTCGAGATCCTGCAACAGGGCACTGAACGGCGTCGTCAGGGAAGCGTCACATTCGCCCTTGCGCACGCGCTTGGTGTGGGCGCGGAACATCTTGGCGCGCAGTTCAAAGACTTCCGAGCGGAGCTGCGTGAGCTTTTCGCGGTCCACGCCTACGTCGCCGACGAGGCCGATGATGGCCGTTTCGTACATCTCGATGAGCTTGGCGTTGAGGACCTGGAGATTTTCCACGGCTTTGTCGGAATAGGTCTTCTCGCCGGATTCCACACCGACGATGTTGCTGTTGATGTCCTTGATGTATTCGGCGATGCGGTCCAGGTTGTCGACGATGAAGATCATGCTCGTCGTACGGTCGGCCTGGTCTTCCGCCAGCCTGCCGCTGGACATGACCGCCGAGAGATAATCCTGGACGCGGGCGCAGAGGGTCTGCACCTGGGTGCTCATCTCGATGAGCTGCTGATTGACCGTGCCGACATTGTCGCGGCGCATCTCACCCATCTTATAGAGCATGCCGCGCACGAGATCGGTCACACGCACCGTCTCGTTGGAAACGAGCTCCAGCGCGGCGACTGGATGCTCGACCATCTTCTGATCCAGGAAGCGCGGTTCGCTGATGGCACCGATCGCTGCTGCACCGCCCTTGTCCGGGATGAGCTTGCAGACGATCTTCACCATGAGGAAGAGCAGCGGCGTCCAGATCAGCGTCATGACGACGTTGAAGCAGGTGTGGGCATTAGCGATCTGGCGCGAGATGACCTCGATCTCCGGCCCGTGCGGCGAGATCATCTCGATGAGATGGGCGTACGGCGTCACGAACCAGATGAAGATCAGCGAGCCGCTGAGGTTGAAGATGCAGTGGGCCGCTGCTGTGCGCTTGGCGTTGAGGCTCTGACCGATGGACGCCAGCACCGCCGTGATGGTGGTGCCGATGTTGTCACCGAAGAGGACCGGCAGCGCGCCGGTGAGGCCGATGATGCTGGAGACCCCGTCCGGACCAGCGGTAGAAGCGATGTTCTGGAGCACAGCGATGGTGGCGCTGGAGCTCTGCACCACCAGCGTCATGCAAAGGCCTGTGAGCAGACCAAGGATCGGCACATCGGCCACCTGCTGGATCATGTTCGAAAAGACCGGGCTTGTCGCCAGTGGCTTCATCACCGAGCCCATGATCTCGATCCCGTCGAAGAGGAGACCGAAGCCAAAGATCGTCGCACCGATATCCTTGATGCGGTCCTTCTTGCCGAAGAAATAGAGCAGAAAACCGACGATGATGATGAGATAGATGTAATCGCTGAGCTTGAAGGCGATCAGCTGAGCCGTCATCGTCGTCCCGATGTTGGCGCCGAAGATGATCGAGATGGCCTGTGGCAGCTTCATCAGCCCGGCGCTGACGAAGCCGATCGCCATGACCGAGGTGGCCGAACTGGACTGCAGCACCGCCGTGACCAGCGCCCCGGAGATGACCCCGAGCACCGGATTTCTGGTGAGCAGGCCGAGGATCGTGCGCATGCGTTCCCCGGCGACCTTCTGCAGGCTGTCGCTCATGAGGTTCATCCCATAGAGGAAGATCGCCAGCCCGCCAAAGAGGCCGAATAACATTTGTACCGTTTCATTCATGATAGATCAGATCGTTCCTTTCCTGATAACCCTTTGTTTGCGTGCATACCGAGCTTATCACAGAAACCGGCCGGCGCGCTATCAGAGCACCGTCAATCTTTCGTTAATCTTCTGTAAAGCGCAGACGACCGCCTGCCGGCGCAACAGGTGCGCCGACAGGCGGTCGTTCGATATACTTTTGCTAAGGGCAGATCACGCTGGCACGAGGTTGTCGTCGACTTTGAGGTCGAGGCTGACGGCGTGGTGCTCGTCGGCCTGATCGGCGAGGTCCATGCAGGCAGAACCGATGGATTCGAGGTTCTGCAGGAGTTCGCCATATGGCGCCGTGAGGGCGGCATCGCATTTGCCTTTGCGGACGCGCTTCATGTGGTCTTTGAACATGCTGCTGCGCAGTTCAAAGATCTCCGCACGCAAAAGCTCGAGCTTCCTGCGGTCTACCTCCACATCACCAACGAGGCCGATGATGGCGGTCTCATACATATCGATGAGCTTGTTCATAAAGATCAGGATGTCATCGACGGCGACCTTTGAATAGGTATTCTCTTCACCACTCTGTACATCGTGGATGTTCTTACAGATGTCATGCAGATAGTCACTGATACGATCGAGGTTGTCGATGATGAAGATCATGCTCGACGTACGCTCTGCCTGACGCTCATCCACCTTCCCGGCGGAAAGGATCGACGAAAGATAGCTCTGCACCTGACTGTTGAGCTGCTTGAGCTCATCGGTCGCACTGATGAGCTGTTCACAGACTGCCGAAAGTTTCTTCTCGCTGGCGTTGCTCATACGATATAGCATCCCGCGCACGAGATCGGTGACACGGATCGTCTCATTGGACGCCATTTCGATGGCAGCAACAGGCTGATTGAGCACGCGGCGGTCGAGGAAACGCGGTTCCGAGATGGCTCGGGTGACAGTGGCACCGCCCTTGTCCGGCAGGATCTTGCAGACGATCTTGACCATGAGGAAGAGCAGCGGGGTCCAGATGAGCGTCATGATGACGTTGAACCCGGTGTGCGCGTTGGCGATCTGACGGGAGATGACTTCGATCTCCGGCCCCTTTGGCGAGATCAGCTCGATGATATGGGCATATGGCTGGATCAGCCAGATAAAGATCAGCGAGCCGCTGATGTTGAAGATGCTGTGTGCGAGCGCGGTACGCTTGGCGTTGAGGCTGAGGCCGACGGAAGCGATGAGCGCAGTGATGGTGGTCCCGATGTTGTCACCGAAGAGGACCGGCAGGGCACCGGTGAGACCGATGAGGCTGCCGCCGTCCGGACCAGCCGTCGCGGCAACGTTCTGGAGCACGGCAATGGTCGCACTGGAACTCTGTACCAAAAGCGTCATGCACAGGCCCGTGAGCAGCCCAAGGATCGGCACATCGGCCACTTTCTGGATCATGTCGGCAAAGACCGGGCTCGTCGCCAATGGCTTCATAACGGAACCCATGATCTCAATGCCGTCGAAGAGCAGACCAAAACCAAAGATCGTGGCACCGATGTCCTTGATCTTTTCTTTTTTGCCAAAGAAGTAAAACAGGAAACCGACGATGATAATGAGATAGATATAATCGCTGAGCTTGAAAGCGATCAGCTGTGCCGTCATCGTCGTCCCGATGTTCGCACCGAAGATGATAGAGATGGCCTGTGGCAGCGTCATCAGCCCTGCGCTGACAAAACCGATGGCCATGACCGTCGTCGCCGAACTGGATTGCAGTACCGCAGTGACAAGGGCCCCAGAGAGAACACCAAGTACCGGATTTCTGGTGAGCATGCCAAGGATCGTGCGCATGCGCTCCCCTGCGACCTTCTGCAGGCTGTCGCTCATCAGATTCATCCCATAGAGGAAGATCGCGAGCCCCCCAAACAGCCCGAAAACAATTTGCAGCGTCTCATTCATGATAAACCATATACACCCTTTCGCTTTAACAGAACGCTTACAATTTCTTAACAGATTAAGGATATCACGCGGGCTACAGGCGGGCAACGATATTTTGGTTAATTATATGTTAAGTTTGTGTAAAGCCGCAAAAACGCCGCCACGAACGCATTTTCCAGGAAAAATGGTCCGTGACGGCGTCTCTTTTGTTAACAAACTTTACGTTCTGTCACGATGGGTCACTTTTTGACGCAGCACCTTGAGCACGAACCGCGGCAAAGCCAGGGCGCGTTTCCAACGCTTGCGGTCGCTGGCGATGCGGTAGAGCCATTCCAGACGCAGGCGGATGAAGATCTCCGGCGCCCGTTCAACGCGGCCCGAGAGCACATCAAAACTGCCTCCTACGCCGATGGCGACCGGCACGCCGAGGCGCGCCAGCTCTTCATCAATGAACTGCTCCTGATAAGGAGAACCCATGCCCACCAGCACAATGTCCGGCTGCGTTGCCTTGATGTCTGCGAGCACTGCCGCCGACCCTTCTTTGCGAAAATAGCCGTGATGCGTGCCGACGATCCGCACACCGGGATACTGAGCGCGCATGTTGGCAGCCGCTTCATCGACCACGCCCGGCTCGGCGCCGAGGAAGTAGAGGGAGAGCCCGCGCGCCGCACTCTCGCGGCACAGCGCTTCTGCCAGCTCGATGCCTGTCACGCGCGCCGGGAACGGCGTGCCCAGGATGCGTCCGGCCAGGAGCACCCCCTGACCATCGGCAGTGACCAGCGCTGCGCGGTTGATGAGTGCGTGCAGGGCCGGGGTACGGGTGGCATTGTCAAGGATCTCCGGATTGGCGGTGACGACCTGATGCGGGCCGCCTTCCCGGACAAAAGCCTGGATCATATCCAGCGCCTGAGCCTCTGTGACGGCATCGATGCCGACACCCAGGACATCATATCTCATAGTACATTCTCCTTTGTCAATAGATCGTTCCGCTGTCATCATAACCATATCCATATCCTGTGGCATCCTCCTGACCTTCCAGGACGATGCCATATTTCATCAGCTGGACCACTTCGCTCACACTCTGATCATTAAGCAGGACATAACTGATGCCGTTGATATACGGGGTCTCATATTCAAAATGCTGATATTCCAGTGCATCTCCGGACATACCGATGAAATCCCATGCCAGGCGCAGCATGTCAAAAGCGCTGAGGTCGGTCTCAATCTCATGATATGCGGTCCAGGCCGTCATCACCGCACGCCACGGCGTGAGATGCCGCACCTTTTCGGTCAGCGCCTGCATGAACTCACTCTGGCGCTCCATGCGTCCGATGTCGCCAGTGCCGTCACCGCGCCAGCGCACGAAAGCCAGGGCATCGTGGCCATTGAGTTTCTGTTCGCCCGCTTTGAGATCGATGCCTTCTTCCGGCAGGTACATGTCTTCCTCGACGTTGATGCGGATACCGCCCATGGCGTCGATGATCTTTTCAAAGCTCTGGAAGTTGAGCATCACAGTATGATCGACAGGATTGTCCACAAGGTTCTCCACTGTATCCACGAGCAGGTCCATCCCACCATAAGCAAGCGCGGCATTGATCTTGTCCTCGCCGACGCCAGGGATCTCGACCAGAGAATCACGCGGAATGCTGACCATCTCGATCTTGCGGTCCACCGGCCGCAGCGCAGCATAGATGATCGTATCGCTGCGGGATGCCTCATCGGCCCGCTGGTCGGTGCCAGCGAGCAGGAGGTAGACGTTCGACCGTTCCCGTTCCTGAGCCACAGCGGCCTGCTGCGAAGCCGGGATATCCTGGATCGGGGTCGCTGCATTGTGGGCCCGCACCATCCACAGCGTAGCAAAAGCCACACCGATGATCACACAGAAGAGGATGAGATAGAGCAGACAGCCGCAGCCTTTGCGTTCACGCAGCGGCTTTTTCGCGGCTTTGGCATGATGGGCCTTCGCCCTGGCAGAAGCGGCCCCGGCCAGGGCAGCAGCTTTTTCACGCGCCTGCGCCCGTTTGGCCCGGGCTGCTTCCTGTTTGGCCTGGCGGCGGGCGGCTTCTTCAGCAGCAGTTTTTTCGGCACTCTGAGGAGCGGCGGCAGGCTTGACCTGCGAAGCACGCGGCGCCGCCTGTGCGCGTGCGGACTGCGGCGTCTGTTTGCTCTGTGCCGGCTGTCCAGGCTTGGTCTGGGCCTCTTGTTTCCTGCGGCGCGCCTCGTCATGGAGGCGTTTGCTGTCCTCCAGATCGCGGCGGAGTTTATCCATGTCAAACATTGTTTGCTGTCGCGGACGTTGTCCTGCAGGGGCTTGATGCGGCCGGGTCTCCTGCATGTCAGAAGAGACCGCATGCATGCGCACGGTCTCATCCTGGGATGACCCAGGGGTCCGCGCGCGTTTCTTATCCTTGTCCATGAAGGCGCCTCCTGATCTTTATTTTCTCATCTATTCTAGCAGAGTCCCGCACGCATTGCAATTCAGCGGGCAGATTGCAGGGAGCGGTCAGATATGCGCAAAAATGCACAGGATACATTGCCTGCCAGCGTTTTTTCTGCTATTCTTGATACATATGAACAAACGATAAAAGGGGGACGACCTCATGAAGCGAAGACCACGCGCCGGCTTTACCCTCGTCGAACTGATCGTGGTGCTGGCCATCCTTGCTGTGCTGCTCGTCGTCATCGTGCCGCGCCTCACCGGCTACATCTCCGACGCCCGCGAGACCGCCGCACAGAACAACGCCGCGGCTGTGCTCGACGCCGCAGAGCTCTACATTGTCGACCGTGAACGCGACGGTCTCGACATCGCCGCCAGCCTTGACCAGGACGACCTTTCCGGCTACCTCGAACATCTCGATGCTGAAGATACGGTCTCTCTGAGCCTCACCTATCAGGCAGCGAGCAACGACTACGCCATCAGCGGTACCTATTCCGACGGCACCTATACGGTCGCCATCCCTGCCATGACTGTCACGCGGATCGAGACGCCATAGTTTCACCACATCTTTCGGCGCCTGATATCGAAAAAAATGATACCACCCTACTAAGAAACAGGGCTTGCATATCACAGATACTTAGTGTATTCTATTAATGGCGGATAAAGTTGTACATCTGTCAGTCCACTCATCTACTACTACTATGGCAGTTGTTACATGGTTTCTGCATAGGAAGACCCTACTACAGGGTCTTTTTTTGTGCTTCTCTGCACGACCATGCGCATTGTCGGAGCCTATGGGCAGAACAGATATCGCCAAAAAATCTTTTTCCCTGTTATTAAATTATGTGATAGCAAATGACCAGCACCTGACAGGCGCTGGTCATTTTTATTTATCGCTTGAAGCCCCTGCCCCAATCACATACAATGAAACCAGAACCAGCAAGGGAGGGATCTGTCATGGCGACGATCGCCATCATCGACGATGACATTTACATTGGTGACATGCTCGCAGAACTTTTGCAGAAAAACGGCTACACCGTGCTGCGCGCTTACTCCGGCACGGAAGCGCTCTATCTGCTCGAGCACAGGCATCCGGATCTTGTGCTCCTGGATCTGATGCTGCCAGGACTCTCCGGCGAAGAGGTGCTGCCACATCTGGCAGGCATTCCAACGATCGTCCTGAGCGCGAAAGCAGAAGTGCAGGGAAAGATCGACCTGCTTTTGGCTGGCGCAGTCGACTACATCACCAAACCCTTTGACAGCGGTGAACTTTTGGCACGCATCGCCGTACAGCTGCGCCAGGCACCTGCACACGCCGGCGCTGTGCTCACGGTCGGCGCGCTGCGGCTGGATATGGCAGCGCACAGTGTGACCGCCGCCGGCGTGCCGGTACATCTGACGAAGACCGAATATGCGATCCTCAAACTCCTGATGCAGCATCACGGTCAGGCGCTGGCAAAATCTACGATCCTTGAGCGTATCAGCCTGGACACGCCAGACTGCACCGAAGCGAGCCTGAAGCAGCACGTTTCCAACCTGCGCAAAAAACTGCGTGATGCCGCAGGCTCTGATCCGATCGAAGCGGTCTGGGGCATCGGGTTTCGACTGGCCGACGGATCTTGACGATATCTTTACGCTTTTCTTGACCGCCTTCTTGACCCCTGTCCACTAGAATGAAGACATCATCACAAAGGAGGTCCTCATCATGGACAATGTGCTCACGACCACTGCACTGAGCAAGCAGTACAAACACACCAAAGCCCTTGACCAGCTCTCGATGCACGTTCCGCGCGGCGCGATCTACGGCTTCATCGGGCGCAACGGCGCAGGCAAGACAACGCTCATCCGTCTTGTCTGTGGACTGCAGCTGGCAACGGCAGGCAGCTTCTGTCTCTACGACGCCGAAAGCACAAGCCCTGGCATTCATCTGGCACGCCGCCGGCTTGGCGCCGTCATTGAAACGCCGTCGCTCTATCTGAACATGAGCGCCGCGGACAATCTGCGCCAGCAGTACCGTATCCTCGGGCTGCCCGGTTTCGCCGACATTCCCGATCTTCTCGCTCTGGTCGGACTCACCCACACGGGCCGCAAGCAAGCCGGAAATTTTTCGCTGGGGATGAAACAACGCCTGGGCATCGCCATGGCGCTGGCTGGTCATCCAGACTTTCTTCTGCTCGATGAACCGATGAACGGCCTTGACCCACAAGGCATCATTGAAATGCGCGAGCTCATTTTGCACCTCAATCGTGAAGAAGGCATCACCGTGCTCATCTCAAGCCACATCCTCGATGAACTTTCCCGCCTTGCGACCCATTACGGCATCATCGACGGCGGCCACATGGTCAGGGAACTCAGTGCTGCCGAACTGGAATCCGCCTGCCGCAAGGCTTTGCGCGTGCGCGTCTCCGACATTCGCGCGCTCGTGCGCACACTGGACCGGATGGCACTGGACTACGCCGTTGCTGACGATCATACGGCTGACATCTATGCCGAACTTGCTGTGAGCGATCTTGTGCATGCCCTTGACGCTGAAGGCTGCACGCTGCTCTCTGCCGAAACACGCGATGAATCTCTGGAAAGCTACTTTATCTCTCTGGTGGGAGGTGAGCGTCATGCGTAGACTGCTAAAGGCTGATCTTTATTTGCTCCGGCGCAGCGCTGCGTTCTGGCTGGCGCTTTTCTTCATGGCGGCAAACACCACGGTTCTCGTCATCGCCACCTATAACATGCTCACCGAATACGGTTACGATCCCGGCGCGTACACCATCGAAGCCAGCATGTTCTGTATGTTGCCTGGCATCGGCATCATCAACGCGATCTGGGTGCATCTCTTCATCGGTAGCGACTACGACGAGGGAACGATCCGCAACAAATTCATCAGTGGACACACACGCCACGCGATCTTTTTCTCGCACTGGCTCGTCGCCTGCATTGGTGCACTCGTCATCCTGCTGGCAAGTTTGAGTTTCGGCGCCTGTCTGAGCGGGTATTTTTTCCGCAGCTTCATGCTCAGTACCGCCGATCTCGCTCTCGCCCTTACGAGCTGCGTTCTTCTCACCGTGGCTTACGCAGCGATCAACGTCGCGCTGGCGATGAACATTTCTCGCAAAGCCAGCTCCGTCGTCTGTGGGATGATCGTAATGATCGGCATGTCCACCTTCACTTCTTTTCTTGAAGTCGAACTTTCCTCAGTGCTCGTCTCTGGCTGGACGCCTGTCACGCTCAAAGACCATCTGATCCTGTTACTCTACGATCTCCTGCCGAGCGGCCAATGTTCACAGATCAACGCCATGATGTTTGACCACCTGGCGCGCTGGCCGCTCTATTCGCTCATTCTCACCGTGCTCGTCACGGCCGCAGGCTTCCAGCTCTTTAGACGAAAAGACATCAAATAAGGAGGTGCCCCCATGGGTGTTTGGCTGCTCGTTTTTCTACTCGCCGTCTGCACGCTCGCACTCGGCGCGAAAGTTCTGCTGCTGCGGCGCGATCTGCGCGTCCTTACCACTGATCTCCACGACCATCTGCACACCGACAGCAACACCCTGCTCACCTCCGACAGCCGCGATCCGGCGCTGCGCAAGGTTGCCGCCACGCTGAACGACGCGCTCGTAGAACTGCGCCGCCAGCGCCTGCGCTACGAAAACGGCGACCGCGAACTGAAGCAGGCCGTGACGAATATTTCTCACGATCTGCGCACGCCGCTGACGGCGATCAACGGCTATCTCGATCTCCTCGAGGGCGAAGAAAAAAGCGCCGACGCAGCGCGCTATCTTGCCCTCATCCAGAACCGCACCGACGCCATGGCGCGCCTCACCGAGGAACTCTTCCGCTACTCCGTCATCCTCGCCGAAGAAGAACCGCTGACGCGCGCGCCCGTCGTGCTCAACGACGCCCTCGCCGAAAGCCTCGCGTCCTTCTACGGCGCGCTCACCACGCGCGGCATCACGCCAGAGATCACCCTCTGCGACGCGCGCGTTACGCGACTGCTCGACAGAGACGCCCTCGCCCGCGTGCTCGCCAACATTCTCTCCAACGCGCTCAAATACAGCGACGGCGACCTCGCCGTCTGTCTCAATGCCGACGGCACGCTCACCTTCGCCAACCACGCCGCTGCCCTTGACGAAGTCACCACCGCCCAGCTCTTCGACCGCTTCTTCACCGCCCGTACTGCGCACCATTCGACAGGGCTCGGCCTTTCCATCGCCAAGGCGCTCGTGGAACAAATGGGCGGCACGATCGACGCCCGCTATGAAACCGGGAGGCTCATCCTGACGCTCCACTTCTGACGCCACATAAAAAGCCGAAACGTCACACAGACGTTTCGGCTTTTTCTATATCAGTCCTGCGGCCAGACCTGCCTGCCATCTTTGATGCAGGTGAGGACCTGGATATCTTTGAGGGCCATCGGCTCAGCGGTGAGCGGGTTCTGATCGACGATGATGAGGTCGGCGCGCTTGCCGGCTTTGAGCGAACCTTTTTCGTTCTCTTCGAAATACGCATAGGCGGCGCCGATGGTCACGCCCCTGAGGGCATCCCAGACGCTGATGCGCTGATCTTCGCCGAGAACGATGCCGCCTTTGGTGATGCGATTGACCGCTGTCCAGATGCTGTGGAAGAGGTCCGGCGGCACGACCGGGCAGTCGGTGTGCATGTTATAGGCGACGCCACGGTCAATGGCTGCCTGGATCGGGCTGATATGCGGCCCGCGCACAGGCCCGAGGTTTTTGAGATGGACATCGCCCCAGTAATAGACGTGCGCATTAAAGAAGGAAGCGACCATGCCGATCTTTGCCATGCGCTCAAGCTGGTCATCACGCACGGTCTGGCAGTGGATCATCACCGGACGTGCGTCCGTCTCAGGCGTCTGTGCAAGCGCCTTTTCCCAGGCGCTGAGATACTGCTCACTGGCGGCGTCGCCGTTACAGTGGGCAAGCAGCTGCCGGTGCGTGGCGAGCGACAGCGCCACAGCCTCGGCGACTTCTTCATCGCTGAGCCAGGCGATGCTGCAGTCGTCGGTGCCTTCGTATGGTTCACTGAGCCAGGCGGTGCGGCCCTGCGGCGAACCATCGAGGATAAGCTTGTAACCACCGAGCTTGAAATGGTCCCGATAAACACCGTCGCAGTCGGCATTTTCCTCAAACACCCGGCCGACACCGCGGCCAAAGTTCAGCGCCGGATAGGCCACGAGGTCGCAGTCGAGGCGGCCTGAACGCGCGGCCTCGCGGCAGGCGGCGACGAGCGGCGCATCAGTGGCGCCTTCCTGGATCGTAAGGATGCCGTGCTGAATGTAATGGTACTGGGTGCGCACGATGTCTTCGGCATCCACGGCAAGCATCTCCTGCACACGGTCATAGACCGGATTGAAAGCGGTCTCTTCGAGATAGCCGTCGGGTTCTGTGGTGCCGGCGACGCGCCCGATGGCACCGCCTTCCGGGGTCGGTGTGGAAGCATCCACACCCATGAGGGCGAGCATACGGCTGTTGGCCACACACATGTGCATGCTGGTGTGCACGACGACGACCGCCGTGTCCGGAAAGGCGGCGTCGAGGAGGAACTTATCGGGATGGCGGTGTTCCGCCAGGGCATTGTGGTCATAGCCAAGGCCAACGACAAACGGCATCTGACTGGTATCGTGCGTATGCACGTAGTCTTCAAGGATGGCAACGATGTCGGCAAAGCACGCCGCTTCTTTAAGGTTCGCCGATTTCAGGAGCATGGCCGTTTCCGATATGTGGCTGTGGGCATCCAAAAACGCCGGCATCAGCGTGCGTCCGTCCAGGTCCACCCACTCGGCCGGCGCACCTTCATAAGCCGCGGCTCCAGCCTGATCGCCCACATAGAGGATGCGCCCGCCGTCTTCCACGAGCACCTCAGCCAGCGGCGCTGCCTCTTCCATCGTGAGGATCGGTCCGTTATGATAGATCTTCATTCGATCACCTGCTTTCATATCATTACGACCATTCTACCATACCAGGCAACGAAGCCGTTAGAATTATCTGCGCTCTCGATCTGTGTTATAATGAACCCATCATTTTATAGGAGGTTCTCCCATGTCTAACGAAAAAGTTTTTGCCATGCCCCTCAACAAAGTCTACCCGCTGCTCGTTGCCAAAGCCGAACGCAAAGGCCGCACACGCGATGAAGTGGATGCTGTCACCTGCTGGCTCACCGGCTATGAACCCGCAGCCCTCGCCGCCCAGCTTAAACGCGATATCGATTACGGCACCTTCTTCCGCGAAGCCCCCCAGCCAAATCCAAAGGCCAGCCAGATCACCGGCAAGATCTGCGGCGTGCGCATTGAAACGATCGACGATCCGCTGATGCGCCAGATCCGCCAGCTCGACAAGCTCGTCGACGACCTCGCCAAAGGCAGGCCCCTGGAAAAGATCCTGCTCCAGTAAAGGAAAACTGCCATGACCACGATCTATGACGACCCACGTTTCTTCAGTGCCTACGCCGCCATGCCGCGCAGCCGGGACGGCCTTGCCAGCGCCGGCGAATGGCACCAGCTGGCGCCGCTTTTGCCGGATCTCCAGGGCAAGCGCGTGCTTGATCTGGGCTGCGGCTACGGCTGGCACTGCGAATACGCGGCCCGGCATGGCGCCGCCTCGGTGCTCGGGCTTGACGCCAGCGCCCGTATGATCGCCGTGGCCAGGCACGACCACGCCCACGAAAAGATCGCATACCGCACGATGGACCTCCTGGATTATGACTACCCCGCCGCCAGCTTTGACCTTGTCCTCTCCAACCTCGTGCTCCATTATCTGCCAGACCTCACCGCTGTCTACACGCGCGTACACCGCACACTCGCTCCCGGCGGCATCTTTCTCTTCAACATCGAGCACCCGACCTTCACCGCCGGCGTGCATCAGGAATGGCTGCGCGACGAGCGCGGTGCCGCCCGCTGCTGGCCAGTGGATGATTATTTCTTCTCAGGCCCCCGTGACACCGTCTTTCTCGGCGAACACATCCGCAAATATCACCATACCCTGACCGAGATCCTCTCGCCCCTTCTGGCCCTCGGCTTTCGGCTCACTGCTGTCGAGGAAGCGATGCCGCCAGAAGCGATGCGTGATCTGCCGGAGATGGCCGATGAGATGCGCCGCCCGATGATGCTCCTGGTGCGTGCTGAACGCTGGAACCCTTTTCAGCAGCCAGCATCCGCGTTATAATGAAAGAAAAATACATGCAAAGAGATCAGGAGGGATCCCCATGAAAGTTTTACTCGTCAACGGTTCCAGCCACGTCCACGGCACCACCATGGCAGCCCTGGAAGAAATGGTCAAAGTCTTCGACGCCGAAGGCATCGAGAGCGAGATCATCCAGACCGGCAGCAAGCCTCTGGCCGACTGCCTGCAGTGCGGCGCCTGCCGAAAGACCGGTCGCTGCGCCTTCGGCAACGACGACGGCGTCAACGCCTTCATCGACAAGGCCCGCGAAGCCGACGGCTTCGTCTTTGCCTCACCAACCTACTACGCCCACCCAAGTGGCCGCATCTTTTCCTTCCTCGACCGCGTCTTTTACGCAACGGCGCCGGAAGTTTTCCGCCTGAAACCTGGCGCAGCCGTGGTCGTCGCACGCCGCGGCGGCAACACCGCCAATTTTGACGCATTGAACAAATATTTTACGATCTCGGAAATGCCCGTCGTCAGCAGCTCCTACTGGAACATGGTCCACGGCCACAACGCCGAAGAAGCCGCCCAGGACGCCGAAGGCATGCAGACCATGCGCAATCTGGCGCACAACATGGTCTGGCTGCTGCGTTCGATCGAAGCCGGCAAAGCCGCCGGTGTGCCACAGCCAGCAGGCGAACGCGGCGCCGTCACCAACTTCATCCGCTGAGCACAAGAAAAAAACAGCGTTTCCAAAGAAACGCTGTTTTTTATTGGTAGCGATCGCCGCCTCTGCTATGATGGAACCGTCTGAGAAAGGAGTTTTTACATGCGCAAAACCACCCTTTACATCGCCATGAGTCTGGATGGATGCATCGCTGACGAAAATGGCAGCGTCGACTGGCTTGACGGCGACGGCAGCGAACCGGACGCCGCCGGAAGCTATGCTGACTTCATCCAGGACATCGACACCGTGATCATGGGCCGCCGCACCTATGATCAGGTGACAGGCACGCTTTCGCCGAACAACTGGCCCTATGACGGCCGCCAGACCTATGTCATCACGCACCAGCCGCTGCCCGATCAGCCCGGCATCACATTCACCAGTGAAGCACCCGCCACCCTGGTGCGCCGCCTGCAGGCTGAGAAAGGCCGCGGTATCTGGATCCTGGGCGGTGCGCACATCGCCCAGGCCCTCCTGGCCGAAGGCTTCATCGATCGCCTGCAGATCACCATCATCCCCACCCTGCTCGGCGGCGGCGTCCGCCTCTTTGATCACCTGCCGGCAGAAGAACCCCTGCGCCTCCTGCACACACGCCAGGACAACGGCATGGTCGAGCTCACCTACGAAAAACGCGAACCGCTGACCATCCTCGATCTCCGCGACCATCCGGAATGGGCCGAACGCGCCGCGCGCTGGTTCCATGAAAAATGGCAGGTGCCGGAAGACGTCTACGAATCCAGCATCGCCGCCTGCCTCAGAGATACAGACGCCTGGCCGCAATGGTATCTCATCTGCAAAGGAGAAACGATCGTCGCCGGCTGCGGCGTTGCCGAAGATTTCCACGACCGTCCCGATCTCATGCCCAACCTCGTCGCCCTCTATGTTGAGCCTGCCTGGCGCTGCCGCGGCCTCGCCGGACGATTGCTCGATCATGCCAGCGCCGACATGCACGCGCACGGCATCAACACCCTCACCCTCATCACCGAACACGACCATTTTTATGAACGCTACGGCTGGCGCTTCCTCACCATGGTCCACGACGAGGACGGTGCGCCCATCCGCATGTATATCCACGAAACACCCGAATATTGACCCCTCCGCCGCAAGCTGACACTTGCGGCTTTTTTCCTGGCCGCGCATGTGTTATACTGGGCATCGACACATTTTGAACGGAGGCGATCAGATTGAACCGATACACGCGCCATGGCCATCTGGCAGCGCTCACAACTGTGCTCATCTGGGGCACGACCTTTATCGCGACAAAAGTGCTGCTGGAAGATTTCCAGCCAGTGGAGATCCTCTTCTTCCGCTTTCTCATGGGCTACCTCGCCCTCTGGCTGGTCTCGCCCCACATGCTGCGCGGCACCACAGCGCGGCAGGAAGCGCACTTTATCGGCGCCGGGCTCTGCGGCATCTGCCTCTACTATCTCCTCGAGAACATCGCCCTCACCTACACAATGGCCTCGAATGTCGGCGTCATTGTCGCCATCGCACCGTTTTTCACAGCGATCATGGCGCACCTCTTCCTGCGCGGCAAAGAAAAACTCCCCGCCAATTTCTTCGTCGGCTTTGTCGTCGCCATGGCTGGCGTCTGCCTCATCAGCTTCAACGGCGCCGGTTTTGAGCTCAACCCCAAAGGCGATCTTCTGGCGCTTCTGGCGGCCTTTGTCTGGGGCTTCTACTCGATCTTCACGCGCAAGATCGCAGATTTCGGCTATTCCACGATCCAGACCACACGGCGCACCTTCTTCTACGGACTCTGCTTCATGCTGCCCGCCTGCTGGCTCTTTGGCTTTGAACCCGGGCTCGCCCGCTTCGCTGAGCCCGTGAACCTGCTGAACATGCTCTTCCTCGGGCTGGGTGCTTCGGCCCTCTGCTTCGTCACCTGGAACACCGCCATCAAACACCTCGGCGCCGTACAGGCGAGCCTCTACATCTTCCTCGCACCGGTCATCACCGTCGTCAGCTCCGTCATCATCCTGGACGAACCTTTTACCTGGATGACCGCCTGCGGCACCCTGCTCACCCTTTTCGGCCTCGTGCTCTCCGAACGCCAGAACCTGCGCAGCAGGCATTGAACATCAAAAGACACCCCATTTGTCAGACAGTATGTCCTGCCGTCTGACGAATGGGGTGTTTTACTGGTGCCATGTGAAATGAGCCGAGCGAAAATGAAGCACAGATGCAACAGCGTTCTGGCAGTTTGGCCAATAGCGCTGCCTTTTTATCTTTCGACCACAGCGATCTCGATCTGGGTGATGGTCTCTTCCATGGATGCGGCAATGGCATCGTTGATGCCGCTCTCGTACGCATCGCCGACAAGGACAAGCCCATGTTCTGCGGCGTAGGCGCACATGGCCTGATAGAGTGCCGCCAGGCCTTCCCACGGGCCCTGACAATAGGCGCGCAGATAGCGCCCGGCGGGCTGTACACGGTCTGCGTCATCACGCCGTGCCGGCGGCAGGGTGATGAGCAGGGCACTGTAATCGTCATAGCACCCTGCTTTGATCGCTGCCAGCGGCAGCAGCGCGCCATAGCGGATGCCGCGGCAGTCCGCCAGCTGATGCGCCTTGATCGCAGCCGTCACCCGCGCCGCACCCTGCGCCAGTGTGAGATCAGGCGATGTCTCTACGGTGAGATGGTATTGATCCGCGGGCTCTTCAACGACAGCGATGGCGTCCACATCGATGACACAGAGCTGCCGCATCTCTGCACGGCGCTTTTCCATGACGGTGCGCAGTTCTTCCAGATAACGGATCATCTCATCGACTTCTGCCAGCTTGTCTGTGAGCAGAGACGCCAGCGCCGGCGCACTGCGGTCTGCCATGAAATCGGCGATGTCCGACAGAGGCATATGCAGCGCGCGCAGCATGAGGATGGTCTCCAGCATGCCGCTCTGTTTGTATGTGTAGCAGCGGTAGCCGTTTGCCCGCACGAAGGCAGGCTTTAAGAGCCCGATCTCATCGTACCACATGAGT
Source organism: uncultured Peptococcaceae bacterium (assembly GCA_958451915.1). Classification (GTDB taxonomy): domain Bacteria; phylum Bacillota; class Peptococcia; order Peptococcales; family Peptococcaceae; genus UMGS1590. The sequence continues at coordinate 9,794 of CAUDRX010000004.1, read as the reverse complement.
GTCTTTTTGTTGATGCCGTGCATCGCGGCGAACTGCCCGATGGTAAATACTGGTTCTTCGTAAATATTCATCCAACTCTCCCTTGACCGTCCTGTTACTGTATGGGTTATCCTAGCAGAAGAACAAGCGCTTGACAATCCCACACCAACGATCCAAACGGAGGACCATCATGAACAATTCCATCACATTCCGACCCTATACTGCCAGCGACCGTGCGGCACTCATCGGGATCATCCGCGAAGCCTGGCATTACGACCGCTTCGCCAGTCCGAAAACTGCTGCCAGGATGGCACGCCTCTTTCTTGACAGCTGCCTGGCCAGCCAGACTTTCACTCAGGTGGCGGTCTCAGGTGATGTGCCTGTCGGCATCATCATGGCCAAAGACCGCTTGCAGCATCGCCCGACATTCACGGGCAGACTGCGCCAGCTGCGCAGTCTGGCTGCCCTCGTCGCACACCGCGAAGGCCGCGAAGTGATGCAGATCTTTGCGGATGTGCACCACGTCGATGACCACCTGCTCGCAAGCTGCAGCCGGCATTACGACAGCGAGATCATTTTCTTCGCCATTTCCGGCCACATGCGTGGCCAGGGACTGGGGCGCCGTCTCTTCGGGCATGCTGCGCAGCATTTGCGCGAAAAAGGGCGGCAGCACTGCTTTCTCTTCACCGACACCAGCTGCAATTACGCCTTCTATGAACACCTCGGTCTCACGCGCCGCGCCGAAAAAGCACTCACCCTGAACGTGCAGGGCGAGCGTGCAACAATGTGTTTCTTCCTCTATGACTTTGCGCTGTAACGGCCGCTCTGTTATACTAAAGCCATCCTCAGCAAAGGAGGCCTGACCATGCCCGACCACCAATACCTCAAAACTGTCACCCTTGGTGCCCCTGAAGCGCCACAGGGCGCCATTCAGCTGGCCGACTACGATCCCGCCTGGCCGACGCAGTTTGCCACCGAGCGCGGCAGGATCGCCCGCGCCCTTGCCGGACAGCACATCACCATCGAGCACGTCGGCTCCACATCCGTGCCCGGCCTCTGCGCCAAGCCCATCCTGGACATCCTGCTCCTGGTCGATGACGCCGCCTGCGAATCTGCTTACCTGCCGGCACTGGAAGCCGCTGGCTACAGCCTGCGCGTGCGCGAACCCGACTGGTACGCACACCGCATGTGCAGGGGCCAATCCCCCCGCGTGAACCTACACATCTTTTCCCATGGCTGTGAAGAAGCGGCGCGCATGTGTGCTTTTCGCGACCATCTGCGCCGTCACCCGGCCGACCGCGACCGCTACGCCGCAGAAAAGCGCCGGCTCGCCGCCCTGCCCTGGACCTACATCCAGGACTATGCCGATGCCAAGAGTGCCATCGTGCAGGAAATCCTGGCGCATCTGGATACATAAAAAAGGACACCGCCTCTCTGCGGTGTCCTTTTTTTGTCAGGTTCAGGAGGGTGGTCTCTCCCTCAGGCCTTTCTTTAAAAAGCGATCCTTTTACTCTGAGAGATACCGTTCTAAGATGGCAGCCACTTGAGCTCGTGTCGCCCTTCCAGGACTAGCTCGGAGAAAAGCACATTGAGCTCGATCACCACCATTACTCAGAGAGATACCGTTCTAAGATGGCAGCTACCTGGGCTCGCGTCGCACTCGCTTTTGGTGCGAGGGTGTCAGCGGTCATGCCGTTGATGAGGCCTTCAGCGTTGGCCCAGGAGAGGGCGTCGCTGGCCCAGCCGCTGACGGCGGCGGCGTCGCTGTAGCCGGAGAGGTCGGCGCGGGCGGAGGTATCGCCGCCGGCGTACTCGGTGTAGTTGTAGAGGATGGCGGCCATTTGCTCACGGGTGATCGGGTCGTTCGGACCGAAGCGTTCGGCGCTGTAGCCGCTGACGATGCCGCGGCGCTCTGCCCAGAGCACGGCCTGGCTGTACCAGGATCCCCACGGCACATCTTCAAAGCTGTAACGGCCGCCGACGTTCGGTTCCCCTTCCAAGCGATGGAGGATGGAGACGATCATCGCGCGGGTGGTGGTCGTGTTCGGCGCGAACGTCGTCGTGCCGGTGCCGGTCATGAGCCCTTCCAGGTAGACGTACTGCACTGGATCGTAGAACCAGTCGTCCGCAGCCACATCGCTGAACGGTAGCGCAGTCGGATCCTCGGTGATCTCGCCGTCCAGACTCACGCGCACATCTTCACCCGGCGTGACCGTGGTGGTCTGGGTCGTGGCGTTCCCTTCTTCGACGACGATGCTGCCGCTGTCGGCGCCGGTGAAACGCACGCCGTCGGCCTCACGCACGAGGCTGACGCCATCGGCCGCGGTGCCGCGGAAGGTGATGGTGGTATCACCGACGGTGCAGACGAGGCGCAGGGTGCCGTTGCCGCTGGCGGTCGCCTCAGCGATGCCGCCGTTCAGGTCAAAGGCGGCGCTCGTCGCTTCCACGCTCACACGCTTCTCGCTGTCGGTGAGTTCGACGGCGTCATCGAGGTCGTCCATGGTGATGGTGCCCTTGGCGTCGATCCATGCCAGGCTGGTGCCAGTGAGCGGCGTAAAGGCGGCATCTGCACCGCCGATGATGCCATCCCAGATGTCTTCGAGGTCATCGCCGATGTTGGATGAGATGTTGTTGCCGATGTCGGCGAGCACGCTATCCACATCGAAATCATCGTCCGGCGTGATACTGAGACTGCGCCAGGAGAAAGTCATATCCGGATCGTCTGCGCCGTTGGAGGTCTCTGTCACGCCGCGGCGTTCATAGGTCCAGCCTGTGCGATGGCCGCTGGCACCTTTCAGCGTGAGGGTGCAGATCTGGTACGGCATACACTGGGGGTCCTGCACATAGATGATAAATTCATTGCCTTTATCTTCATAATCATAGGCGAGAACGGCATGGCCAGCGTTCTCACCGATCCAGGTGCCGATGACGACAGGCTCACCGCTCCTGACGGCGCGTTCGAGGCCATCGTAGTCGTTCTTATTGGCACGGGTCTGGCTTGCATAGGTTTGGCTGAACTGCAGGGCGTTGCAGGCCTGGATGTAATCCTTCACGCTGACACCGCGCCATTGTCCGCTCGCCAGATAGGTACCCCAGCTCATCGTATTGAGGAGATCATAGCCCCCCTGTACCTCCGGCATACGGCCTTCTTTCCAGAGGCCGGCGGCCAGTGCCATGCCAAAGCAGAGGCCATCTTCGCCGTGGCTCTTGTCGAGGCTGTAGAGCTTGTCAGCGATAGAAGACGGATAGTAGCGGATGAGGTCCGCATAATCATAAGAAGAATCGATGTTCGTAAAGCCCCAGCTCTGGGTCTCGGCGCCGGCGCTCTCGAAACTGGTCTGTGCCAGCACATTGCCGCGGGCATCGAGGACTTGCGCGGTATAGGTGGTGTCCGGCTCCAGGTGCTTGCCGTCGGTGAGCGTAAGGGTGAACATCAGCTGCTGTTCCATGATCTCGATGTTCGTGCCCTGGAAGGTCTCGCCGCCGCCAGTGACAGTGACGCTGACGTCTTCATCCTGGAGCGGTTCATCGAAGACCAGCGTGATGCGCATGCCTTCACTGCCGGTGGTCAGCCAGAGATTGTCGACGGAGCGGTACTGGCCGCTGCCAAAGCCCTGGTTGTAGAGATGGATGGTGGTGCCGTTCATGCCCACGCTGTGATGGGCGTTGGCGTCGTAGGTGAGGCGGGCTAGGGCGCTCGTCTCGCCTGTCTCATTGCCATTGGTGGCACGCACGACGTATTCATAGGTGACACCGTCTGTGACCTTGGTGTCGAGATAATCGGTCGTAAAGTCGTTGACATTGGCGACTTTTTTGAAAGATGTGGCCCCGGCGGTGCGGGAAAGGATGTCGAAGCCATCATAGGTCCAGTCTGCGCCCGTTGAGAGCGGCACGTCCCAGGCAAGCTGCACGCCATCCTGGGTGCTCGTCGCTTCCAGGTTCACCGGCGTCGGGATGGTGGACGCGGGATCGTCCGGCTCATCCGGCGGTGTGACCGACCCGCCTTCGCAGATGACGGTGACGTTTTCCAGCTCGTCCACATCTGCAGCGAGCGCCTGCCACTGCGCTTTACTGCCGCCGTAATAGACCGTCTTGAGGCTGCTGCAATTGCCGAACGCCAGAGAGTCGATCGTCGTGATGCTCGCTGGGATCGTTACGGTCGTCAGCGCGGTGCAGCGCTGAAACATCCCCGTTGGGATCTCCGTCATCCCCGATGAGAGTTCAGCACTCTCGAGTGCGCGGCATTCACGGAAAGCCCAATTTCTGACCGACTGCACGCTGTCCGGCAGGGTCAGCGTCGTCAGCCCCGACTGCTCGAAAGCCTGCGCGCCGATCGTCGTCAGCCCCTCAGGCAGCACGATGGTCTTGAGCGCCCTGCAACCTTTGAAAGCGCCCTGACCGATCGTCCTGAGCGAAGCTGGCAGTGTGACCGACGCAAGGGCAGTGTCATTCTCAAAGGCCCGCGCCTTGATCGTCTGCACGCCCTCTTCGAGCGTCACCGACTCAAGCAGTGGATGGTCGTCAAAGATGCCTGGAATCTCTGCGATGCTGCCCGGGACCGTCAGCACTTTTACCGCATCGGAATAGTCCACGTCGGTCTCACTGAGCGCCGTCACAGGGTAGCCGTCGATCTCTTCCGGAATGGTGACCGTGCCATCATGGTAGCGTTCTTGTGGGAACGCATCGATCGTGGCGGTGCCATCATCGTTGAGCGAATACTGAAAATCGCTCAGATCGATGATCGTCGCCGCCTGGACAGGCGCCACGCCCACGGGCAGCAGGATGCTCACGAGCATCGCCAGCGCCAAAAGCAGGCTCCAGGCTTTTTTCGTTCGTTTCTTCATGGTCGTCTCCTCCCTTTTCAAAACAAGGATTTTGTCTTGTCCCCAGTATACCATACACAAAGGTATTTCTACCACAGAAAGGCGCAGAAGATCCCGCAGATTTTGCCGCAGGCCCCCCCACTCTCCTGACAGGAGAGTGACAGCCGCTCCTGCTTTCAGTACAATAAGACCAGCAAATCAGGAGGTGATCCCATGGATCCGATCAACAATGAAAAATTTGGCCATTTCGTCGCCACGCGCCGCCGCGCTCTCGGCCTCACCCAGAAAGAACTGGGGGACCGTCTCTTTGTCTCAGACAAGACCGTTTCAAAATGGGAACGCGGCGCCAGCCTGCCAAACATCGCCCTGCTCCAGCCGCTGGCCGAAGTTTTGGACGTCAGCGTCAGCGAGCTTTTGAACGGCGAATGTCTCACCGCCGATGCGCCACTGGCCGCCGGCACCGCCGACACCATTGTCACAAACGCCCTCGACTTTTCCCTGCGCGAGGCGATGGCCCGCCAGAAACACCATTGGCTGGCAGCATTCTTTATCACCTGTGCGCTCGTTCTCGGCGAAACAGCGCTCTTAAAAGCGCTCGCATCTCCACCGGACATGGAAAACCTGGCAATGAGCGCGCTCTTTTTACTCTTCGCTGCGTGGGGGATCTTTTTTGCCAAACCGCTCCTGCCTGCATATTATGACGAAAACAAGATCCATTTCGTGCAGCAGGGACCGTTCCGCCTCAATATGATCGGGCTGCACTTCAATAACAGCAACTGGCCCCACATTCTGCGCTGGCTGCGCGGCACGATGCTCTTCTTCGCGGTGCTTATGCCGTTTTTCCCAATGATAGTGACACACATGCCCCTCCCGCCGCAGACACTGACCCTGCTCCTCTGCGTTCTGCTCTTCGCCCCGCTCTATGTGATCGGGAAAAGATACGAATGACCGTCCAAAGCCAGCGATCCCGCCGCTGGCTTTTTTGATGCGCGCAGAAGTGCGCTGTGCCTGCGTTTCCGCAGGTGTTACTCCGCGTTGCTTGCGGTTTTGAGGCACTTTTCGTATACTGAACGCAGTTCCGGAACAAGATTTCCGACAAGGAGTTGAAATGCCTCATGCTCAGTGACAACATCCAACGGGCGCGCAAAGAAAAAGGCTGGAGCCAGGAAGAACTGGCTGTACGCCTGAACGTTGTGCGTCAGACCGTCTCAAAATGGGAACGCGGCATCTCTGTGCCAGATGCCGACATGCTCATCCATCTGGCAGCGCTGCTCGACGTACCTGTGAGCACACTGCTCGGTATCAGCGAACAGAACCTGCGCGCCGATACCCTGGCCGAAGAACTGGCTGCGCGCAACGCAGAACTGTCCCAGCGCAAACAACAGGATGCCCTGCTCAAGGAAGCCGCCAAAAAGCGGAACCTTCTGCTCTTTCTCTGCTTCGCCGCACTCTTCGTCTGCGTCGCCTGGGACGATCCCCGCATCTCTCTCGCCCTCTGCGGCGGCTGTGTGCTGGCCGCCACACTGCTCCTCTACCGCAATCTCGCACTGCTCACGCGCGTATCGACCGACGACATGCGTCTCGGCGTCCTGCGTTTTGCGACCATCATCAATATCGGCTTTCTCATCGTCGCTCTGGCAGCGGCGCTCTTATCGGCGACGGGAACGCTCGTTTTTTCCGAGCGTTCGGAACGTCTTTTTGCGATGTGCTTCATCGCACTGATCATGGTCTTTACCGGTCTCATCGCCCCGCGCCTGCCATTTCAGCGCCACACCGGCCTGCGTCTGCCCTGGACGGTCAGCGACGAAGAAACCTGGATCCTCGCACACCGCATCCTCGGACTGCTCTCGCTGCCGCTGGCGCTGCTCTATGTGGCAGCCAGTCTGACGCTGGATGATCTCAGGACCGTGAGTCTCGTTGCCATCGCCCTCTGGGTCGGCATCCCTGGCTTGCTCTCCTGGGTCTTCTATTGGAAGAAATTCCACGTCCGCCTGTAAGATCGCGCCGTGGCTTTTCTTCGGACAGCGGCTGTGCTATGATGGAGCCATCATCCAACGAAAGGAGCCGCATCCATGCTCTACACGACCACCTATGCCTCACCCCTGGGCGAGATCCTGCTCGTCTGCGACGACGAAGGCCTGACCCACCTCGCTTTCGACGGGCAAAAATACGCCCCGCAGCTTACCGGTGCCGTGACGATGCCGGACCACCCGCTGCTCACAGCGGCGCGCCTATGGCTCGATGCCTATTTTGACGGCCGCGATCCCGGCGTCATACCGCCGCTGCACCCACAAGGCACCGCCTTTCAGGAAGCCGTCTGGCAGCTTCTATTAAAGATCCCCTACGGCCAGACCACGACCTACGGCGCCCTCGCCAAAGAGATCGCCCGCCTGATGGGCCGCGCGCGCATGTCGGCGCAGGCCGTCGGCGGCGCTGTCGGCCGCAATCCCATCGGCATCATTGTGCCCTGCCACCGCGTCGTCGGCGCCAGCGGCAGCCTCACCGGCTACGCCGGCGGCCTCGACAAAAAGATCGCCCTGCTCGCCCTGGAAGGCATCGACACCAGCCACTTCACCATGCCCAGGAAAGGCACCGCGCTGTGAGCGTAAAAAAGGCGTTCGGACCGTCGTCCGAACGCCTTTTTGCCTATCTATTATACCACTTTCCGCCAGCGCTGTACAAGACTGGTCCTTACGGCAGGAATGTGATAAACTGGCTCGAATGGAAAAAGACCCGATCATGGAGGCGTTACAATGGAAAACAACTCTCAGGAACGTGCCCGGGAAGAAGCCTACCTGGCGCATGTGATCACAGAAACGGACGCGCAGCTCGTACAGGCGCGGGATCAGATCGCCCGCCGCGAGGCGGAGATGGTGAGCGTGCAGCGCGATGTGTTCGAAGACGGGGCGCGCAGCGGCGGCAGCCTCTCCAGCGCCGACGGCTTCGAATCGCTCATCGAACTGAACCAGAGCATGATGGCGCTGACCAACATGGCCGTGACCCAGGACAACCTCGCCAGGACCATTGCCCGTCTGGAAGCACTGCGGCCTTCGCCGTATTTTGCACGCATTGATTTTCTCTTTGACGGCGACAAAACGCCGGAAAAGATCTACATTGGCCGCACAGCACTCCTCGAAGAGGACACCGCTGAAAATCTCATCTACGACTGGCGGGCGCCGATCGCGGGCGTCTTCTACCAGTTCATGACCGGTCCTGCCTATTACGATGCCCCGGTGGGGCGCATCAAGGGGGAAGTCACGCTGAAGCGCCAGTTTGAGATCGAAGAAGGCCGGCTGACATATTTCTTCGATACTGATATGACCGTCAACGATGGCATCCTCAAAGCCATGCTGGCACAGAATGCCTCGCCGCAGATGCGCGCCATCGTGGAGACGATCCAGCGTGACCAGGACACCATCATCCGCAACCTCGAAGCCGACTGTCTTGTCATCCAGGGCGTTGCCGGCAGCGGCAAGACAGCGATCGCCCTGCACCGCGCCGCCTATCTCATGTACCAGGGGCTGGCAGACCGCCTCAGCGCCAAAGACATCTTCATCCTCTCGCCGAACAGCACCTTCAGCCAGTATATCGCTGCTGTGCTGCCGGCCCTCGGCGAAGAGAACGTGCCGACCCAGACCTTTGACGAGCTCTGCGCCCAGCACCTCAAAGGGCTGCACCTGGAATCCCAGACAGCCTTCCTCGAGCGCTGTCTCGGCGGCAGCCAAAAAGCCTTTCTCAAGCGCTGCCTCGCCTTTAAGACGAGCAGCGGCTTCCGCGAGATCCTCGATGCATTCGCTGAGATGGTGCCTGCCCATTTCATCGCCTATCAGGACATCCGCTACGACGGGCAGACCCTCGTCAGCAAAAACGCCATGCGCACGCGCATCCTCGAACGCCCGGAACTGCCTTTGGCTACCCGTCTCTCCCAGCTTGAATCGCGTATCCTCGGGCAGCTGCCCCACGGCCTGCGCCGGGATGAACGCGCCGCGCTCGAAGCTCAGCTGCACGCCTTCACCCAGCTCGATCTCGTGGGGCTCTATGAGAAACTCTGGCAGGATGAGGCCTTCTTTGCCGGCGCCGACATTGCAGAGGACCTCCTGGAGAACCTACCGGCTATCCGCCGCCGCACCCTGAGCACCCTGCGCAGCGGCCGCATTGCCTTTGACGATGCCATCTGCCTGCTCTATCTCGCTCTCAGGCTCAACGGCAGCCGCCAGGGACGTCATGTGCGCCAGGTCATCCTCGACGAGGCCCAGGACCTGACGCCGCTGCAGTTCGCGATCATCCAGGCCTGCTTCCCGAACGCCAGGGCCACCATCCTTGGCGACGCCAACCAGTCGCTCATCGGACAGAACGGCGCTGCCTTTTTTGAGGAAGCACCTGCGATCTTCGGCTTTGACAACACCGTGCGTTATGCACTGGACAAGAGCTTCCGCTGCTCCAGCGAGATCCTCCGTTTCAGCCTGCAATTTCTTGACAGGTCACCCGCCATCGAAGCCTTCAACCGCAGCGGCGACGCTGTCACCTGCCGGGCGCTGCCCGATCAGGACGCATTGTTGGACGCCATCTCTTCGGAGATCGAAGTCTGCCGCGCCAAAGGCTACGAAAGCATCTGCCTCATCACTAAAAACGAAGCTGCGAGCCAGCGACTCTACAGCGCTCTGCGGCCGCGCACAAAGCTGCATCAGCTGCGCCTGCACGACGAAGACCTGCAGGGCACGCTCATCATGCCAGTCTATATGAGCAAGGGACTGGAATTTGACGCCGTCATCCTCTGCGATGCCGACAGTGCTTCGTATCAGGATGCTGCCGACCGCCACCTGCTCTATGTCACCGCAACCCGCGCGCTGCATCACCTCGCCGTCTTCTGTGAAGGCAGGATGACGCCGCTCATCACCGCAAAGGGGGCCCCTTCATGTACGAACTGATCCAGATCGCACCACGCACCTACTACATTCAGAGCCCTGCCAGGATCGGCCTTGTCGAGACCAC
>CAUDRX010000003.1 GCA_958451915.1 uncultured Peptococcaceae bacterium | reverse complement strand
GCCGAGGGTGGAGACTGGGGTGTTGTACCAGCTGTCGGCGGCGACATCGGTGTAGTCGTTGTCACGGGTCCAGTTTTCTGTGCGCGCTTCATCGGTGAGGAGGCGATAGAAGATGGTGGCCACTTCGGCACGGGTGATGTTGCCCTGTGGCTTGACTGGCCAGAGGGATTCGTCGTCGGTGGCTTCACCGGTGCGGTAATCCTCCGGATAGCCTACGATGTAGGAGAAGTGGTCTTCGGTGTTCAGATCCGGCGTGTCATCATCACCGCCGCCACCTGGGATCCAGCCACCGCCACCAGGGTTGTCGCTTCCAGCTTCATCCCAAACGAGGACGAATGGGGAGAAGGACGTGGTCTGGAATTTCAGATACTGATCGTTACCAATGGTCTCAACGGTCAGATTCTTGTTTGCTTCGGAATAAACGACTGGTGGGTTCGCTTCAAGTTCCGTGTTTACATCGTCGTATTCACGGTCCAGACCCTGGAAGTGGACGATCTGGAAATCGTAATCTTCGGCGTTGGTGCCATCAGGCAGTTTCCAGTAGATGTCGATCGGTTCGGTCGCAGTGACCCAGGCATTGCCATTGCTGGTGTCGACCAGATCCATGTACTGATACTGATAGTTGGCGTCGGCACTGGCGATGCCCATCTCATTAACGATGTGGTTTTTCAGAGTGTTCTGTGCTTGGGTCTCGTTGCCGTTTTCCGCATCACTCGTCGCCAAAACATCGGTCAGAAGGCGAACGTTTTTCGGATCAACGGAAACCATGGACCCTGTGTTATGGTCGTTGATGTAATAGTCTGTCCCGCTTGGTGCGACAACTGCGGTGGTGACACCGGTGGCTGTATTTTCCACTGGGGTGATGTCAGTTGAATCGTTGCTGATCGTCACGTTTGTCGCCTTGTCGCTGGCGCCACGGATGGTGAGTACGCCATGGCCAACAGTGACAGGGAGCGTGTACGTGGTGCCATTAACGGTGATCTGTGCTTTGACATCCTGTTGCTTCAGGAAACCTGGATAGATGGTCATGTCATAGCGCTCGTACAAGTTGCCCAGATCAAAGCCAAAGAGGTCGTCGCCCAGGATCGGAGTTGAATTTTCTATGACGTTGCCATCCGCATCGAGTGGTCTGAACTGTACACGGACTTCATTCTCGCCGGAAGGCTCGAGTTGGTAGATGTAGCGGTCGCGTGTCACACCATCGATGTCAACATCTGTCTGATAGCTGCTGCCGCCGTTGACTTCGGAGTAAAGCTTGAGCGGCCAGTTACGGGTCACGATCTGGTCGCCATCTTCACCATAATAAGTGAAGGTCATATCGCCGCTCAGATCAGCCGCCGCATTTGTGGTATCGGTATCGTCTTTACTGGTATCGATCTGTAATTCTTTATTGAGCCAGTCTGGCAGTGTGATGTAATAGCCCGGTTCTGGCAGACCATTAGATTCAGTCGCATTAGGATTATCCTCCAGATCGCCGACGACCCCTTCGTAACTCTCACCACCGGTGTAGATGGTGATATCAGCCGGGGTGATGGTGATCTCGTTGTCGTCGACTGCTTCCCAGCCGGCATAGGCGACGGTCCAGTTTTCAGTCAGTGCCTGGGTAAAGTCAAATGGTTCAGTGCAAGCTGCATCTTTATACCAGCCGGTGAAGACGTATTTCGTACCATCAGCGTCTGTGCGGACTGGGGTCTGCACTGGCTTGGTGCCAGTGCCTTGATAGGTGATCGTGGTCTGGTCTTTCGGCATGCCTTCTACAGTATCACCATCGGCATTGGCGTCAAAGCCGAGGCCGACGAGCGGTGCATAGACATAGGTGCCTTCGCAGTCGCAACCATATGGATGTGGTGTCGTATAATCATCACCGATATAATTCTCACAAACGTCGGTGCATGGATATGCCCAGGCACCATAAGAATCTTCGGTCGCTGCATACTTCACGTCTCCAGCATTCCAATCGTATTTATGATGGGAGAGCTGGGCATCGGTCAATTCGCCGATCTTGGCATTTTCGCCAAGGATATCATTCGGACTTTCAATATTTTCATCTTCAAAGAGATCGACATCATTGTGATTAGCAGTAGAATCAGCATTACCACGAGCATAATAACTCTCCATCTTAGGATTTAACAGTAAAGTATGCTGATCACTTTCCCCATTTAAAGCGAGCGTTGCTTTGGTCAATACCGGTTCAGTATTGCTCTTGAGATTGTCTTTTGCGTTGCTGTTCAGGTCATAGGCGACGATGCTGGTGTTATCTTCCGTTACAACGGCACCCTTACGCCCTACAGCACCCAACCATGGCGAGCCTTCTTGTGCATTTGAGGTGCCACCATTAACGGTCAACGTATGCTCATTCAGCCATACATCACCTGCAGAAAAGCTCCAATTTATCACCCCGTTACAACGAATATCTACATTACAATTGGTCAAACTAGAATCGTTGCTTTGTATATTAATCCCTGAATACCCATTATGCAGAATTTCAAGGTTACTATCCTTCATGTCAAAACCAACACAGGACAAAGCATTACCAACTCTATTTCCGTTCATTGTGATATCAGAATTATTTACAGTCCAATAACCAGAGTTGCAAGCATTACCTCCGTTATTATTGACAGTGATCGTTGAATCATCAACATGGATACCTATGCGATTAATAGCAAATCCACCAGATTTATTATCACTGAAATCGATAATAGAACCATTTTCTATAAAAACAGCATCATAATCTGTTTTGTTATCGCCAGAATAAAAAGCATTGACACTTGCGCCTGTAGCTGTCATTTTAGAATGATTCAACCTAAGAACAGCGCCAGCGTACATGGCATAGCTCCAACTACCCGTATTATTCACAGTAGAAATGATGCTATCTGTGAAGGTGACCTCACCGGTAGAACCAAACCATCCGATAAATTGGCCATTGTAGCCTTCGGCTTCCAAAGTGCAGTCGGTCAGATTGATGTCACCGCTGAAGAAATAGATGGCAGCATCGTTGCCTGCTGTAGTGCTCCTCCCGGCACCCTCTGCGGTGACAAAGCGGCAGTTTTCAAAATTCACGTCGCCGCCGATAAAGAGCTTGGTGATCGTTTCGCCGTTATTATAGCTGACGTTACCCTGATCACCAGACTGGGTACCGGAGATCTTTACCGTCTGACCAGAGAGGTTGAAGGTACAGTTGGTAAAGGTGATCGGTTCAGCACCCTTAGCTTGATTGGCGATCATGACGGCTTGACCGTCGCCGATGTTATAGGTGGTGTTTTCAGCACCTGATTGAATGACATTCACGCCATCTTGCAGCGCTGCCACGTTGCCGTCATCGCCTGCTGGCTCGGACGGTTCCGTCGGCTCCGTTGGTTCCGTTGGCTGCTCTGGCTCGGTCGGCTCGGTCGGCTCGGTCGTTTCCGTCCCTTCTGATGGTTCGGTCACATTGCCGTCTGGGTCGTTCTCAGGCCCTTCGCTGCCGGGTTCGGTCGTCGGGGTCTGCTCGACGATCTCGTTCGTCGTGCTGCCATCACCTGGCTCGGTGGCGAAGGCGCCTGCTGGCAGTAGACTGACGAGCATGGCAAGGACCATGAGGGCGCTCAGGAAGCGCCTGCTCCGTTTGTGTTTTCGTTTGTCCATTTTTTGTTCCTCCCTTATCATGTTTTAAGTGGGCGATGGGCGGCGAGGGCATCACGTAATCAACATTATGTGGAACGCGCTGCTCATGCCGCCCATTTCCCTAACCAGATACGGATATTATACCATGAATGGTGTGTTCCATCCATACGAATTCAGAATTTTGTACGCTGTTAGATAAGGGTTATCGATGGACTTTACAATAACCCTTGTTCCAATGCGCCTGTTTTCAGGCCAGAAATACGGTTTTTTGGCGACTCATGACAGCCGTCGGGATATGCACGCCTGTTAATAACATAATGTTGATTCTGTTGCACCCCTCCATTCTTTTACATACTCTTATCAGACGAAGCCGAGGCTGTCGAGCTGGCGGGCATGCTCCCAGCCGCTGGTGGCGAGGTAGAGACGGGTAGTCTCGACGGAGGAATGACCGAGAATGTCGGCGAGGCGAGCAAGGTCGTGGGTCTTTTCGTAGTAACCGAGGGCGAAGAGCCGCCGCAGGTTGTGGGGAAAGACGCGGCGCGGGTCGATGCCGGCGGCGCGCGCGAGGGATTTCAGACAGGCCCAGACCTGATACCTGCTGAGCGGACGACCGCCTGTGGTGCGAAAGAGCGCGCCACAGGCGATCTTTTTTGCCCGGGCGAAGCGGGCGAGACGTTTGCACAGAGCGGGGGCAAGGAGGATCACACGGATCTTGCCTTTGAGATGGATCTCGGCGCGGCCGGCCTGCACAGCCTGAACGGTGATATGCGAAAGCTCGCTGACGCGGATGCCTGTGGCGGCGAGGGTCTCCAATATGAGCGCGGTCTCGCTGCTGGTGCGGCGGGCGGCGGCGCGCAGGCGCTCGTAGTCGCGCTGGGTGAGCTCACGGGCGGGGTCGCGGAAAAGGCGGCGCTGCACGCGCTCGTAGCGCAGGCGCAGGTCGGGGCGGCCGAGATGGGCGAAGAAACCGTTCAATGCGGCGAGCTGGGCATTGACACTGGCGGGGGCGTAGCGGGCGCTGAGAGTGGCTTTCCAGCGGAGCAAGGCGGCTTTGTCAACGGGGCGCTGTCCCTGCCAGGCGAGAAATCGCCCAAGGGCGCGATGATAACTCTGAATGGTGGCGGGACTGCGCTCTTCGCAGGCAAGATGGTGCATATAGCGGGCAAGGTCGCAGGATGTGAGGATAAGGGGTTTCATGGGCGGCGCCTCCTTCATAAGATCTGTCTCTATGATACACGCGCACAAAAGCCGGGGACACGTCCTGATCTGACAACAAAAGACCGCAGGGCGCCCACTGCCCTGCGGTCTTCTTGCGGATTATACAAAGAGATAGGATTTTATGGTCGGCGGCTGCCAAAAAGGGGGAGATTGGAGAAAAGCCCTTTTTGGCACCTGCGATCATGCCACCGACAAAGTCTAGAGGAAGGTCTGTTTTCTTCGTTTTCACGTCAAAAATCAGTTTTTAAAAAAGTAGAGGAGTAGAGGTGTGATCGTCTTCGGATCAGATGTCCAGACAGGCGGCACCTGCCTTGCCCATAGCGGATACCTGTGTCTGTACAAAAACCTGTTCACTGCTGCACTGGCGAGCCTGCGACTCCCGCCGGTGCATTGGTTGCTTACATTGTAGTGCCGCCTCTGCAAAAGGGGGATACAGAGGTGGTGTTTGATGAAATGGATCTGTCACACGGTTGTGTGGCTTATGCGCGGGCGATCGCGACGCCCAGCGCGATGGCTGCCTGTTCTTCTTCGGAACCCGGGTCTGGAGAATCGAGGATGGCGAGGCCATCTGCGACCAGGTTGCAGCCCAGACGGACAGCGTCTTGCGCCCAAAGGTCCATGTATTCGCCGCTGTTCCAATTGTAGGAGCCGAACAACACCACGTTTTTGCCGGAGAGCTTGTCAGCAATGCTGTCCCACATTGGCTGGAAGTCTTCTGTTTCGAGCTGTTCGTCGCCCATTGCCGGGGAGCCGAAAGCAAAATTGGTGTACTGGTCCATCATGCTCACGTCAAAATCCCATGGCATGTAGACGTCGGCCTGCGCGCCGGCTTGTTCCACGCCTTTTTTGACAAGGTTCATGATGTTTTCGGTGTTGCCCGTACCACTCCAATATACGATCGCAACTTTCACTTTTTGTCACATCCTTTCACTTAGATCGCTTTGGTCAGCGCTTCGAGAGGCTGCCCTGCCCGATAACGGGCCAGACATACCGCCCGACTGTGGTCGTAAGCTGCGAAGCATTTTCTGGCCTGCTCTTCGTTGTGGAAGACGCACCAGTGGCCGCTGAACTTGCAGCATCTGGAGCCAAATTCAACGAAGCTTTTGACGTCGTCGAGGGGGTATGAGAGAAAGAGGCCGATCTCATGCGGAAATCCGTCGGACTTTCTCAGCCGCTTTGCGAGCTGGACGAGCGCGGATTGGACGTCGAAGGTGCTGTAGCCGAGGGGTGTTAAAAAGGTCTGCACTTCGGGGTCAGCAAGGTCACGCGCCAGTGCATCGGGACGGTACACATAGACGAGAGGCATCTTTCCGCCGGTGAAAAAGAGACGAATGTCGATCCCGAAGCGGCGCAGGCGTTTCCGTGCTTTGACTGTCTCCTTACATATCGTATGTGGATCGAGTTCACAGGCGTTGAAAAGGCCGCCTGTTTTGATCCCGGTGAGTACAGGGGCGCAAAAACGAACGATGCGTTCTTCGAGTTTGTCCATGGTTCATCTCCCTTTCAAAAAATGGTTGTTTGAATCAGAGCGCTGTGTTTGCTATCTCTAACTCATGGCTTTATTGTAGTATGCAGTCTCTAACTTGTCAACCCTAAAATTAGCAAAAAGCAACTCTTTTTTTGAGACCTGCTCTGTCTGCGGCCTGCCTTGCATCCAGCGGGCGGCTGTGATAAACTGGCATCATTGACAAAAGATTTTTCTCGCATTTTACAGGATCAGATGTCCCTCCTGCTTCTGCACACGCAGGCAGCAGGGGGCCTGCGTCCTCACCACCTGCCAAAGGAGAAGCCATGCTCACTTACGATCTTTCCCGCGTGCCCAAAGGCGCGCTCTATGAAACCCTCTATAAAGACATCCGCGACGACATCCGCACCGGGGTGCTGGCGGCGGGTGAAAAGCTGCCGAGCAAGCGTATGCTGGCGAAAAACCTCGGCATCAGCACGATCACGGTGGAGAGTGCCTATGCCCAGCTGATCAGCGAGGGCTATGTCTATTCCCTGCCGAAACGCGGCTACTTTGTCGCCCATATCGCGCCCCAGGCGCAGGTGCAGCCGCGCCATGCGGCACAGATGCCGGTCGTGCAGCCGCAGGCGCGGGTGCAGTGGCGGGTGGATTTTTCCCGCAACCAGACCGACCCGGCGCAGTTTCCCTTTGCCACCTGGCGCAAGCTCCTGCGCGAGACGATCGCTGAGAACAGCCAGGCGCTCATGGAGCGTTCGCCGTCCGGCGGGGTGCTGGCGCTGCGCCAGGCGATCGCCGGGCATCTGCACGATTTCCGCGGTCTGGAGGTGAAGCCGGAGCAGATCATCGTCGGCGCCGGCACGGAATACCTCTACACCCTCCTCATCCAGCTCCTCGGCCGTGACAAGATCTACTGCACGGAAAATCCGGGCTACCGCAAGATCCCCCAGATCTACCGTGCCCAGGGGGTGGAATGCCGCTTTGCTGAGATGGACGCGGACGGCATCAGCGTGCAGGCGCTGCGGGCGGCGGGGGCGGACATCGCCCATGTGGGGCCGACGCACCAGTTCCCGACTGGCATCACGATGCCGGTGAGCCGCCGCTATGAGCTTTTGGGCTGGGCCAGCGAAGCCGCTGACCGCTACATCATCGAAGACGACTATGACAGCGAGTTCCGCCTGCACGGGCGCCCTATCCCGGCGCTGCAGAGCCTGGATGTCTCCGGCAAGGTGATCTATATGAACACGTTCACCAAATCCCTCGCTGCCACCATCCGCATCAGCTATATGGTGCTGCCGCCGGCGCTGGCCAACCGCTTCTACGAGCGCCTGGCTTTTTACGCCTGCACGGTCTCCAACTTTGAACAGTTCACGCTGGCGCGTTTTCTCTCGGAAGGCTATTTTGAAAAGCACATCAACCGTCAGCGTCTTTTCTACGCCCGCAAGCGCCAGCTGGTGCTCGATGCCATCGCCCAAAGCCCCCTCGCTGCACAGGCTGAGATCATCGAGCAGGACAGCGGGCTGCATTTTCTCCTGGCCCTCGACACGAAAAAGAGCGACGCCGCTGTCACGGGCTGTCTCGCCGCCCGCGGCATCCATCTTTCTGCCCTTTCGGAGTATTACGAGACCAACGCGCCTGCCTGCAGCCACCGCTTCCTTCTCGGTTTTGCCAGCCTCGACACCGCCACCCTCGCCAGTGCCCTTGCTGAGGTGGCGGCCTGCCTTTGAGGCGTTTGCGAAGCGGGGCGTTTTGTGCTGGCTACAATCTTATCCAATTATCGTGGGATGAAAACGTCTTTTTTCGTGACAATGCGCCTGTGCGATTGTGCAGCGCACAAAGGCCGGCTGTCTGACGAGCGATTCCTGCTGCCTGCCGCTTTTTCTCTCTTGTCAGTCTTGCTTATGCGTGCTATAATAATCTAGTAAATCTTTGTTTGAAAGGGGTATTGGAAAATGTCTAAACACATCAAAACGATCAGCGCCCAGAAGCTTCAGAAGACCCTGAAGACTGGCGGCTGTGGCGAATGCCAGACCTCTTGCCAATCTGCTTGCAAAACAAGCTGCACTGTTGGCAACCAAGTATGCAAGCACTAATCCCATCCCGAGACCTGCCTGTGGCGCGGGTCTTTTTCTTTTACACAGTTGTGATCACTCTGGACGATCTGGAGTGGTCCTTTTTTTCTCTCAAACAGTCATTGTATGACATGCGATGAACGAGGTTCATTAGAAATTATTATTACCCTTCGTCTTTAAATCCGCAAAAAAAGTGCTATAATAAATTTTTGTGGATTTATGTTCATAGTAGTTTAGTAGAAAAAAATAGGAGGTAGAAACTTATGGCAGAAGTCTCAAAACGCGCGAAGACCGCCATCTATCTGATGTTGATCGGCAGCTTTCTCGGCTCCATCAACCAGACGATCCTCAGCCCTGCACTGCCTAGCATCATGGCCGATCTGAACATCGATGCCGCGACGGGCCAGTGGCTGACAACGATCTTCATGCTCGTCAACGGGATCATGATCCCTTGCACCGCCTATCTCATGGCGCGCTTTAAAACACGCACCCTGTATCTCACTGCAATGACGCTGTTCGCGGTGGGCACGCTCCTCTGCGGCCTTTCGCACAGCTTTGTCCTTTTGATGGTGGCCCGTGTGCTGCAGGCGATGGGCTTTGGTGTCCTCATGCCGCTGCTCTCCGGCACGGTCCTCATGGTCTATCCGCCAAACCAGCGCGGTAAAGCGATGGGGATGATCGGGCTGGTCTTCTCGATCGCACCGGCGATCGGGCCTTCCCTGGCTGGCTTTTTCATCGATGCCTACGGCTGGAACATTGTCTTCCTCGGCCTTGTGCCGCTTGTCGTCATTGACATTGTCCTCAGCTTCTTTATCATGCCTAACACTGGCGAGACCCACCACATGGCGCTGGACAAGGTCTCCGTCATCCTCTCCACGATCGGGTTCGGCGGTCTGCTCTACGGCTTCAGCTCTGTCGGCAGCTTCGGCTGGACCTCGCCGCACGTCTATGTCCCACTGGTCGTCGGTGCGATCGTGCTCTATTTCTTCATCAAGCGCCAGAGCAAACTGGAAACACCGCTTTTGCGCTTTGACTGCTTCAAGAGTCAGCGCTTCACGATCGGGCTGATCATTGGGATGATCATCAACGCGGCCCTTCTCTTCGGCGGCGTGCTCACACCGATCTATCTCCAGGATCTCCACGGCTACAGCGTGCTCGTGTCGGCCCTCATCATGCTGCCGGCCTCTCTCATCGCTGCTGCGCTGAACCCGCTGGTCGGCTCCCTCTTTGACAAGATCGGCGCCCGTCCGCTGGCGGTCGTCGGCCTGATCTGTCTGACGATCGGTTCCGGCTGCTACATCTTCTTCCGTGTGCAGACGGCGACCTGGATCCTCGTTGCCCTTTACACGATCCGTATCATCGGTATCAACCTCGTGATGATGCCGATCAACACCTGGAGCATGACCGACTTCCAGGGCGAATCCATCCCACACGCCAACGCGGTCTATGCAACGCTGCGCCAGATCGCCGGCTCTGTCGGTACTGCGATCTTCGTCTCGATCTATTCGGTGGCCGCTTACACGAGCGATTCCCTCACCGGTATCCATATGGCGTTCGGTGCCTCTGCGGTGATGATGATCTTCGCGGTGCTCCTGGCATTCTTCAAGATCGAAAAGAAACCCAAAAAATCCTGGGAACGATGAAGGGTTCCCAGACTGAGAAGGTCCCTGCGGGGCCTTCTTTTTTTGTGCCTGCACGGGTTGGCGGCTGGCAGTTTATCAAATGTTTATGTTCTGTTTAATCCGATTTTAATGACAAAGCCCCTGCTTTCCGCTATACTAAACGTAACAGGACAGGTTAAGTTTTGTAAAAGATCCTATTAATGATAGAAAAAGGAGGCACCATCATGAAAAAAGCCATCATCGCCATCGTCGTTCTTGCCATCGTCGCCATCGGCGGCATCGGCATTGGCTATTACTTCTCCCAGCAGAACGCTGCCCCTGCCCAGCAGGGCACGAGCCAGTCTTCCGGCGCTTCCATCGACGAAGCCGAAGCCCGGCAGATCGCCCTTGAGGATGCTGGTCTCACAGAAGCCGACGTGAGCTTCACCCGCACCCAGCTCGACCGTGATGACGGACGTCGTTACTATGAAGTCGAATTCATCGTCAGTGCCGACAACACCAAAGTTGACTACGAGATCGACGCCGACACCGGCGCGGTCGTTTCTGTCGACCGTGAGCAGGGCCGCGATACCAACGCTGTGACCCAGCAGAGCGCGGCCGGTGAGATCACCGCCGATGAAGCCAAGGCCATCGCCCTCGAACATGCCGGCATCACAGAAGCCGACGTCCTTTATATCAACGTGGACTACGACCGTGACGACGGCCGCACCGAATGGAGCGTCGATTTCACCACTGAAACGACAGAATATGACTACGAGATCAACGCCGCCGACGGCACCATCCTCCAGAGTGAGAACGAACGCCGCGGCAACTGACGTGGATACACCGCGCACAAAGCCCCTGCCGCTGGCCGGGGCTTTTTTGCACAGCGCCCGCGCCTGCAGGCGACAAAGGCCCCGGCTTTCCAAAGTTGTGGAAAACCGGGGCCTTTCGCGGGTGTTATTCTGCTTTCTGAGACTGCTGCTGGGCTTTTTTCGTGTCGCGCTCGAATTCTTCGCGGGTCATGACATCGACGACGCGGAACTGGATGTCACGCACATCGAGACCGGTCATGGCCTTGACCTGCTGGCGCACGCTGGTCTTGATCTGTTCGAAGATGAGCGGCGCGGACGCGCCATATTCGAGGATGGCTTTGATCTCGATGGAGGCAGCGGCGCCGTCGACGGAGGCGGTGATGCCTTTGGCGCTCCTGGAGGCGGCGCCGAGGCTGGTGGCGAAGCCGCTCATAAGAGAGCCTTTCATGTCGAGGATGCCATCGATCTGGCGGGTGACGACGCCGGTGATCTTTTCGATGACGGCATCATCGATGACGAGGACGTCCTGGACGGGAGGGATGGTTGGCTGTTCGCTCATAAGATCAGATCCTTTCTAAGATAATGGTCATTTCATAAAGGGGTTGTCATTGATCCAGCGTTCGTAAAAATGGCGGATGTGCGCCAAAAGACGCGGGTTCCCGTCGCGCCAGCTGCCGTAGACATACCCGGCGCCGACACAGAGGACGACGAGGACGGTGCGCCAGAAGCCAAAAGCGAGCATGGAGCAGGCAACGAGCAGGCCGATGGCCATGAAGAGGACGGTGTGGATATTGGCCTGGGCCCAGCGCTGAACGCGGGCGCGCAGGGGATGGCGCTCGGGACCTGGCTGCGAAGACTGCGGCTGCTCAGCAGGCGGCACAGACGGGCGGGACGCTTCCCCGGGCGCGGAAGACGCCGCAGACTTTGGGGCATCAGGGTCCCACCAGGGGGTGTAATCGTGCTCGTTCATCAGGCTTGGCCTCCTTCCGGTAAGGGATCAGCGGTGTTGTGGGCGGTCTCGGTGTGGGCGGTGTAAAAGATAAGGTCGATGCGCACCGTTTCCAGACCGGTGCAGGCACAAAGGGCGCGGGCGATCGCGCTGCGGATGTCGGCATGCCGGGCAGGCAGGGTGCTGTACTCAGCGACGCCGATCCAGACCTTCACAGAGAGTCTGGGCGGCTGGCCGCGCAGCACCCGCACGCGCACGCGGTCCTCGAGGACACCTTCGAAACGCTCCACAGCGGTGAAGGTGATGTTGCGCAGGGCTTTGGGCGAGATGCGCACGGCACCGCCATCCTGCGCCAGATACAGCGCCGGCAGGCGGCGGCGTGCGAGCAGGCCTCTGGCAAAGAACCAGAATCCGGCGGCGATGCTCACGCCGCAGCCTGCAAGCAGAAGATACACGGCGAGGGGGAAAGGCAGCCACTCTGGCACACCGCCCCAGAAGAGCAGGTAATAGGTCGCAAAAGCATAGGCGAGAAGGATGAGCCCGATGAGGCAATAGAGGAATTTTGTCATGCGCTTCATAGAAGGGACCTTCTTTCGGGGATCATTGGTCGTCCAGGAGGGCCTGGTAAATGGTGCGTTTGGCGAGGCCGGAGGCGGCTGCCGCTTCCTTGGCGGCCTGGTTGGTGCTGCGGCCTTCATCCAGGAGGCGGCGCGCCAGCGCCAGGGCCTCGTCTGGGGTCATGCCGCCGGATCGTGCTTTGGCACCGGCGAGCACGAGGACAAACTCGCCGCGCGGCGCCTGCGCCTGGAAATGGGCCAGGACCTCGGCGGTGGTGCCGCGCACGGTCTCTTCGAAACGCTTGCTGATCTCGCGCACGGCGGCCATCTCGCGGTCCGGCCAGCGCCTGGCGAAAGCTTCGAGGGTGGCGGTCAGACGGTGGGGCGATTCATAGATGAGGGCGGTGGCCGTCTCATTGTCGAGAAGGGCGAGACGGCTGTCGAGGTCCTTTTCCGGCGAGGCAGGAACCCTTCAAAGAGAAAACGGTCGCTGGCCAGGCCGCTCAGCACAAGGGCAGTGAGACCGGCACTCGGACCGGGCAGGACGGTGTAAGGCAGTCCCGCGGCACGGAAATGGTTGACGAGGTCAAAGCCGGGGTCGCTGATCACAGGCATACCGGCGTCACTGACGAGGGCGACGTGCTTTCCTGCGCGCACATCGGCGGCGATCTTCTCCATCTGAGACGCTGGCGAATGGTCGTGATAACTGGCCAGGGGCTTGGCGATCTCAAAATGGCGCAGGAGCTTCAGGGTGTTGCGCGTGTCCTCGCAGTAGATCACATCGGCTTCCTGAAGGATGCGCAGCACCCGCAGCGTGATGTCCTCGAGGTTGCCGATCGGCGTGGCGCAGAGATAGAGCATCCCTGCCGGCGCGTCTTGGTGATTCTTTTCTTCCATGAGGCGAAAGCCTCCTTTCTGTATGGGCGGCCCTGCTTTTCACCGCAGCCGCGCGTGCAGAGCAGGGATCGGCTTATCTGTCGGTCTGGTACCAGGATTGTATCGTTGGCCGGTAATAGCCTGCGTCGTCATAGATATAGAGCGGTTCTTCGATAACGAGGTCCTGATGGCCGAGGTAGCAGCATTCCAGCAAAAAGAGCTTGGCGCTCTCGCCGGCGCGGGCGTAGACAGGCTGCAGGCGGGTGGGCTTGCATTTGTACGCGCGAGCGCAGGCGAGGACTTCGTCGGCACGGGCGGCACGGTGGATGAGGGCGAGGCGGCCGCGTTCGCGCAGCGCATAGGCAGCGAAGCGGAAGACGTCCTCGAGGGTGCAGGTGTGCTCGTGACGGGCCAGCGCGGTCTCCCCATCAGGATTGGCGGCGCCGTGCCCGACCTTGAAGAAGGGCGGGTTGCAGGTGATGATATCAAACTGCCGCTGCAGCGCCGGGATGCGCTGGCGCATGTCCTGCACGGCGAAGCGCAGCCGCGCCGGATCGATGCCATTGCGCGCGCGGCTGTGCAGACAGGCGTCGATGAGCTGGGGCTGGATGTCGATGGCATCGATCTGTGCCTGGGGATAGCGGGCGGCCAGGATGAATGCGATGATGCCGGTGCCGGTGCAGGCGTCAAGGATGCGTGCCTCTGGCTGGGCCTGGATGAAATGGCCCAGGAGTACCGCATCGATGGAAAAGCGCAGGCCGCCGCGGCGCTGATAGAGGCCCCAGCCATTGAGGACAAGGTCGGTCCATTCAAGGTCCGGCGCCGGATCACTTTTTGTTCTTTTTTGTGACATTGGTCTTCTTGCCTCTGATGCCGCGCCCGCCGCGGCTGCCGCGTTTGCGTGGCCGCTGCCCCTTGCTGTCTGCAGGCGGCTGTTCCTGGCGTTCTTCGGCGCTGCGTTTTGGCTTCTTTGGGCGCTCGTCCGCATCGCCTCTGGACTTGTTATTGTTGTTCGCGCGCGGCTTTTTGCTGTCGTTTTTGTGGTCGCCTTTGCCGCGGTCCGAAGAAGCGCGGCGGCCGCTGCGCTGGTCGCGCTCGTGCTTGATGGCGTCAACGGTGGTGGTGACGAGGGAGGGGTCGTAATAGGTCTCGACGGTGACCTCGGTCTGCTCGCTGTCGAGGCTGGCCTGCTCGGCTTTTTCATCGGGATAGGCGGCAGCATCGAGCTCAGCGGCGATCGCGGCCTCCTCACTCTGAGCAGCCTTTTCCTTCGCAGCTTTGGCGGCCTCGCGGGCCTGGCGGTTGCGCTCCACGTAGTGCTCGTTCTCATAATTGAGGCAGCAGAGGAGGCGGCCGCAGCAGCCGCTGATCTTGGTCGGATTGAGGGAGAGGTTCTGTTCCTTGGCCATCTTGATGGAGACCGGTGAAAAATCGCTCAGGAAGCGGTGGCAGCAGAGCGGCTGGCCGCAGATGCCGATGCCGCCGATGATCTTGGCTTCGTCGCGCACGCCGATCTGGCGCAGCTCGATGCGGGTATGGAAGACGGCGGCCAGTTCTTTGATGAGCTCACGAAAGTCGACGCGCTCGTCGGCTGTGAAGTTGAAGATGACCTTGGCGCGGTCAAAGGTGTATTCGACGCTGACAAGCTTCATGTCAAGGCCGCAGTGGGCGATCTTCTCCTGACAGATGGCAAAAGCGTCTTTGGCGGCGCGGCGGTTCTCCAGCTCGGTAAAATCGTCCATGGCGGTGGCGACGCGGATGATCGGGCGCAATGGCTCGACGATCTCGCTCTCCGGCACCCAATGGGTGGCCAGCAGGACGCGCGCATATTCCATGCCGCGGCTGGTCTCGACGATGACGTGTTCATCGGTATCGATCTGCTGGCCGAGGCTGTCAAAATAGTATATCTTTCCGGCGCTCTGGAATTGAACGCCAATGATCTCTGGCATAAGGGAGGACTCCTTTCTACTGGCGGCTGTGATGCGCCATTTCTATGAGTAACGCACCCAGGATAAAGGCCGGCTCGGTGTTGCGTTCGAGCCGCTCAAGGGCGCGGGTGGTGTCATGCAGGATCTGCACCGGCAGGCGCAGATCGGTGCCGGCGGCAAGGGCTGCTTTGAGACGGGCGGCGGCGTGGCGGCGGATCAGGAGCACCTCTTCACGGGTGCCGTCGCGGTCGCCGGTAAAGGCATCGGCAAAGCGCAGCAGGGCGCCGTCGTGGCGCGTGGGCAGGCCGTTGAGCAGTTCTTCCAGCGCCTCGCGGCGGCGCAGCAGGGTCTCACGCCAGGCATCGTCTGCGAGCACGCGCTCGGCCCGGGCCATGGAGCCTTCGGCAAGGCTCACCGCGAGATGGCCGGCCTCGCTTTCGGCGCGAGCGCCGAGGAGACGGCGCAGGACGGCTTCGGAAAGGGCCTGAAAACGCACGAGCTGGGCCCGGGAACGGATCGTCTCCGGCAGGCGGTCCGCCTGCTGGGTGATGAGGATGAAGCAGGTCGGCCCCACCGGCTCCTCGACGGTCTTTAAAAAGGCATTGGCGGCCTCAAGGGTCATGGTGTCGGCGGCGTCGATGATGACGACGGTGTATCCGCCGTAAACGGCCATATCGGCAAGTCGCGCGCGCAGCGCGCGGATCTGCCTGATCCTGATGGTCTTGCCGTCTGGCGCGATCTGGTAAAGGTCGGGATGGGTCCCGGCCTGGACCTGCCGGCAGGCCGCGCAGCGCCCGCAGGCATCATCGTCTCCGGGCGCCTGACAGAGCAGGAGGCTTGCCAGCGCAAGGGCGGTGCTGCGTTTGCCCACGCCGTCCGGCCCGTCAAATATGTAAGCATGGCTCAGGCGTCCGTTCGCATAGGCATGCCGAAGTCCTGTGCAGGCCGCCTGCTGGCCCTGGATATCTTGAAATCGCATGGTGTGATGGTTCCTTCTTCGTTGATCAGCTGGCAAGCGTGCCGCAGAGGGCTGCAGCAGTGCCCGCCCCGCTGCGCGGCCCCGAGCCTGCACAGCGAGCGTTTGCCAGCTTCCTTTTATTATAGACGCTTTTCGCCCCTGCCGCAACGATAAGCCGCGCTAGCAGAGCACCTCGAGAGGGGTCGAGCGAGGATCGCGGCCGCTGGCACGCCAGGCATCAACGACAGCAGGGGTCACGCGTTCACCGGGCAAAAGCAGCGGGATGCCCGGCGGATAGGGCTCGAGCACAGCGGCGGCGGTGCGCCCAGCGGCGGCGTCCAGAGCGCACATCTGGCGCGGTGCGAACCAGGCCTCGGCGAGGGAGACGTCACGCGGCGGCGCCTTTGCATAGCAGGGGCGGGGGAAGGTTTCCTCCACGCCGGAGAGGGCATCGTCCAGAGCCGCCAGCATGGCCCCGATGTCAGCGGGACCGCCGTCAAGACCGGGCATCAGAAGACAGCCGCTGCCGTCGCTCATCTCGGCCGTGCCGCCAAGGGCGGCCAGCTTTGCGGCGATGGTCTCGCCGCTGGCATGCGCGCAGGACAGATAGAGCTTGAAGGGGTCCTGCCGCCACTCAGCCTTGCGCACCAGGCGCAGATGGGCAAAGCCTGCAGCGGCGCGCATCAGGGCATGGATGCGGGCCACACCCTCAGCCATGACGCGCGGCCCTTCTGCATCCAGCCAGGCACCGGCGGCTTCCAGACTCGCCATCA
Organism: uncultured Peptococcaceae bacterium; assembly: GCA_958451915.1. Classification (GTDB taxonomy): domain Bacteria; phylum Bacillota; class Peptococcia; order Peptococcales; family Peptococcaceae; genus UMGS1590. The sequence continues at coordinate 27,030 of CAUDRX010000003.1, read as the reverse complement.
GCAGATAGCTCGGTGAGGTCGTGTGCAGAAGCCGCACCGCCTCCGTGAGCGGCCCCAAGAGGGCAGCTTCGCGGATGAGCATGACGCTCGCCTGGGTCAGACAGGGCAGGGTCTTGTGCGCGCTCTCGATGACGACATCGGCACCCAGCGCCAGCGCAGACGGCGGTGTCAGATCTGTCGTGAAATGGGCGCCGTGGGCACTGTCTGCGATGACAGTGAGACCGTTCTCCCTGGCCAGGCGGATCAGCGCCGCATTCTCCCAGGTGATGCCGTGGTAAGTCGGATGCACGAGCACAAGATGGCGGCAGTCGGGATGGGCCGCGATGGCCCGTGCCAGGGTTTCCGGCGACACCCCCAGCGGGATGCCAAGCGCATCATCGAGAGTCACATCCAGTGTCACCGGCTCCGCCCCGGCCAGGACAATGCCCTGGTAGATGCTCGTGTGGGCGTGGCGCGGCACAAAGACTTTCCTGCCGCGGCAGAGTCCGAGCATCGCGGCTTTCAGCCCCAGTGAAGTGCCGCCCAGAAGATACTGCACATGGGCACAGCCCCGCGCTTCCGCCCAGGCCGCCATGGAAGCGGCGAGGGCCCCTTCGGGATGGGCGAGGTTGTCGAGGCCTGGCACCTCGGTGAGGTCATAGCGAAAAACAGCTTCGCCCCAGGCGGCGCGCAGGGCCTGTGGAACGAGACGGCCGCTCTTGTGGCCAGGGGTATGGAAACTCTGCGGTGCGCTGGCCGCGTGGGCCGACAGCGCCTGCCAAAGTGGGGTCTGCATGATCGAAGATCTTCCTTTCACTGTAAACGGAACCATTTTAAAACAGAAAAATTTGCGTCCTGCCTATTGAGCGCCGTTATCGAACGTTCTATAATGATATGAGAAAACAACGATCGCACGGCTTATCCAATAGGAGCATACTATAATGAGTAACGATACGAACGGACACTACCACATCGAGGCGCTCTACACTGTAGCCGAGGACATCTATCGCTTCGCCCCATGGGAAAGCGGCTTCGCGCCTTTTTTCCTCATCGACCCCCTGCACCCGGACGCTTACGTGCTGGTGGTCTTTGAAGATGACGGAGAAGGGGTATCGGACCTGCGCCTGATGCTCGGGCTCGACGGCCTGCGCGCCTGGCTCATGGAGCAGATGGAAGAAGACGACGAGGAACGGAACTTTTCCGCCGAGGAGTTCGTCAACCGCTACGAGGGCTACTACCTCGAAGTGGGCTACAACATGCAGAACCTCAACAATTATGAAAAGCGCCAGCTCGAAGGCCGTCAGCACACCATCACCTTCCGCCGCCAGCGGCCCGGCTACGGCCTGGCGACCATCGTTGACGGCCGTGATTTCGCCCATCTCGAGCGTTATCTGCGCGCCATCCTGCAGCTCCTCACACGGCGCATGCTCGGCGACCTCAGCAATGCCGCCTACCGTCTCGAACCGCACAACGCCAGATATCTGCTGCGCGCTGCCGCCTTCAGCCTTGAGGACGGCCTGCCGCCTGTCGACGGCGGGTTCACCCTGACACGGGACAAGTGGCTGGAAAAAAGCGACGGCGTCATCGACGAGTTCACCAACGCGCGCGTCAAACACCTGCGCCAGGGGCGTCAGATGATGGAGCTCTACTATTTCTATCTGCCTGTGATGGCGATGGAAAAGGGCCAGCTGCCGCGTGCCTTCTTCCTCGCCGATCTTGAGACCGGTTTCATCGTCTGGAACGAGGTCATGCTCAGCGATGGCAGCTGGCAGGAGGACCTGCTGCGCCGTCTCTGGGACCATTTCATCCGGGAAGGCGAACGCCCCGAACGCATCCTCATCCAGAACGTCAACACCTACAGCCGCCTCGCCAGCGACTTCAAAGCCGCCGGCATTTTCTGCGAATACATCCCGCACAGCTACGTCGGCCAGGAGCTCCTTGAAGGCTACCTTCAGGCCAGCCACCTGCGCCAGCACCAGATGATGGACGATCAGTTCCCGCGGGACCCATACTGAGAACGACAAAAGGGACAGACCGGCCCGCTGCCGCTGTCCCCTTTTTTTAAGAGCGCTTCTTTGGGAGCGCTCTTATTTTTTATCCTTCCTCCGGCGCCTGGCTGATCACTTTGCGGATCGATCTTTCCAGCTTCACGCGCGGGATCCAGGCCTCGTGGCCGCAGCCTGCGCAGCGGATGCGGAAATCCATGCCCACGCGGGTGATCTCAAACTGCTTGCTGCCGCAGGGATGTGGTTTTTTCAGCTCCACCACATCACCGACGTTCAATTTCATAGGCAAGGGTATCACTTCCTTCGTTGTGTAATCGGTCGTTATATGTCAGTGTCATGCGCTGCGATCTGACCGCCTGCGGAACGCACGCTCACTCTTCATGTCTTTGCGGATAGCCCTGGCCGACGGCGTTAAGCTCTCTGAGGCAGGTCTCGCGCAGGGCGCGGAGGATGGGATAAGTGTCGCCTTTCTTGCTCTGGAAGGTGAGACGCATGGTGACACTGGGACCTGCGATCTCCTGCACGCCGAGGATGCGGCAGGGCGATATTAAGAGCGCTCCGAACTGATGGTTGACGGCGGTGCAGGCTTTTAAGAGCGCTTCTTTACCATCGTCTAACCGTGTCGCATCATGAAGACGGATGTCGAAGAACTCCGTCACCGGGTCCTGGGTATAGTTGACAACGATGTTGATGTCGCCATTGGGGATGCTCACCGTTTCGTTGAAATCGGTCTTGATGACGGTGTGGCGGATGGTGATGCTCTGCACCTCCCCGGCGTACTCGCCGATCTTCACATAATCCCCGACGCTGAACTGGCGCTCCACGAGGATAAAGATGCCGTTGATCCAGTCGAGGATCACATTCTGACTGATGAAGACGAGCGCTGCACCGGCGATCCCGGCAGAGGCCGCCACCGCGCGGATGTCGAAACCGAAGATCCCGAGCACCGCCATGGCGCCGAGGATGATCGAGGCATAGAAGATGACCGAGAGCACCATGCGGCGCGAAGTCTCCAGCTGCTTGCGCGCGTCATCGCTCAGGCTGCCGACCTTGTAGCGTGCCACAGAGGCCCGGTTCACGAGAATGCGCGCGCCCCGGTAGGCCAGTCCCAGCACCAGTATGATCACCAGCACCCGGGCGCCGATCGAAAGCACATTGCTGAGATTGAAAAAGGAAAAAAGGTCGCCAAAGGACTGCAGCTGGTCCACTGCGCTGTCGGCGACGTTCTCCACCGTCTCCGATGCCCCCTCGGTGACATCTTCCACCACCGTCGTATCAGAGGAAGCAAGCAGTAAAAGGGAAGATAACATGGGCGCACCACCTTTCTTCAGAAAATGTCATGGGTCATTGAAATGGGCCGGCCGCTCACTGCTGCGCCAGGTCATCGATCAGCGCGCCGCCGAGATAGTTGAAGCGGGCGCCCTGGTAGCTGCCGCGGCGCTCGAACTCGGCATTGATGGCGTCTTTGATCTTCCACCAGGAGGTCTCCCAGTTGCAGAAGATGAGGTTCTCCTGAGGGCCTTTCCCGACAAGGCGCTGGATGACGATCTTGGGATCAAGGTACTCGAGAAAATCGACAACGCGCCTGACGTATTCTTCGAGACTGATCATGTCGAAATCGCCGAGCACATACTGGCGGGCCAGACGGGTGCCGGCCACGATATAGAGAGAATGGAGCTTGACCATGTCTACGTGCAGCGCGCTCAGGATGCGCGCGCTCTCGATGGCATCAAGGCCGTCGTCTCCGGGCAGGTTGAGGATGACGTGCGCGCAGGTGGAGAAATCGTAAGCGCGGATGCGCGGCACGGCTTCCACGAAGGCGGCCAGCGAGTGGCCGCGGTTGATGGCCTGGAGGGTGTGCACATTGGTCGTCTGCAGGCCCAGCTCGATGTCGATGTCGAGTCCGCCGCGGCGCTCGCGCAGCGCTGCCAGCGCCTCCAGGTAGGCGGGATGCACAAGGTCCGGCCGTGTCGACACAGACAGGCCAATGACCGCCGGATCCGCAGTGGCGGCATCGATGACACGTTTAAAACGCGAGAGGGGCATGTAGGTATTGGAAAAGGTCTGCAGGTAAACGATGAAATGTTCGCATTTGAACCGGCGCCTGTAGAAGGCTTTGTTCTCGGCGATCTGCTCAGGGATCGAAAGATCGTCGGGCAGGCACTGGAAACCGGCGCCAGTGTCGTCGCAGAAACTGCAGCCACCGGTGGAGAGGCGGCCGTCGCGGTTGGGACAGGTGCCGCCGGCAAGGTTCACCGGGATCTTATAGACCGGTTCCTCATAGTAATGCTTAAGGAAGGTCGCGTAATCATTGTAAAAGAGTTCCATCAGAAGAAGAGGCCTCCTCGGATCAGGGTCTCCACGGCCTGCATCAGCGTCGGGCCCATAAAGCTGTTATGCAGCGCCCGTCCCAGCCAGCCGGCATTCTCCGGCACGGTGAAGACGCAGATGGCCGTAAAGATGGCGATCGGGATCGTGATGAGAAAACCGCTGGCGATGGCGCCCAGGAAACGGTCGATGATCATCGACACATGGAAACGGCGCACGAACACACCGCAGACCTCCCCGATGAGCACGAGCAGGGCATAGCAGACGATGGTGCCGATGATGATGCACAGAAGATGCCAGAGCGGCCCGGCCATGACACGCGCCACCTGATCGTAAATGCTGACATAGATCTCATCGGCCGAGCTGTCGATGGCGTTGTAGAGGTTTTCCTTCAGCGCATCCGGCAGGAACAGATTGGCCGCCCACTGCTTCAGGCTCTCGAGCTGGTTCGTCGGATTGGCAGCGACGCGGGTGCTGAAGTAATCCTGGAGCCAGCTGGCAACTTTTTCCTCGCCGTTCACATCAAAGACGCGTGAGATCAGGCTGTCTGTGCTGCTGACGCCAAAACTTGCGACACACAGTGCCGCGACCATCCCGACCCAGCCGCTGAGGCGATGGCAGAGGCCTTTGAAATAGCCCCGGAAGATCGCCAGGCAGATGGCCGCGATGATGAGGACATCCCATATTGACATATTTACACTTCCTTTTATCTATCTGTTTGTTAAGTACTGCACCGCATACTCCGCGGCGGTGCGGCCGGACGACCAGGCCCACTGCAGGTTGTAACCACCGCAGTCACCATCGATGTCGAGGACCTCACCGCAGGCAAAGAGCCCCGGCACGATCCAGGACTGCAGGCTTTCGCTGTCAAAGTCGGCGGTATCGATGCCGCCGATGGTGACCTGCGCTTCGCTGAACCCGCGCGTGCCGGTCACGGCGATCGGCCAGGCGGTGAGCAGTGCCGCCAGCGCTTTCAGATCAGCGCGTTTCAGGCGGTCGCCGGCCTTGAGATGCACGGCCCTGAGGGCGCACTGGGCGAAGAGCCGCGGCAGCAGCCCCACGAAGAAAGCGGCCGCGCCACGCTGCGGCAGCGCCGCATGACGCGCCAGGAGCCGTTCCTCCAGGCTCGCGGCGGTCTCGCCGGGAAAGAGGCTGAGCCGTGCTTCCACATCCAGCCCTTTGGCCAGGGCACGCACAGCATGACCGGCACATTGCAGCACCGGCGGACCGGAGAGCCCGTAAGCAGTGATCAGGATCTCGCCCTGGTCCTGGGCGAGCAGACGGCCGCCTGCATAAAGGCTGAGGCCCATCTCGCGCTTCAGGCCGTTGGCGGCTTTTAAAGGCCCGATCGCTGCCTGCAGCTGCACAATGCCCGGCGCCGTCGGGATCAGTGTATGGCCCAGACTTTCCAGCAGGGCATAGCCGTCGCGGGTGCCGCCAAGTTTTGGTGCTGCCTCACCGCCAGTCGCAACGATGACCGCATCAGCGTGCAGGCTGCCGCCTTTGTGCCGCAGGATGAAATGGCCGTTTTTGGCCTGGCTGAGGCCTGTGATGCGTGTCTCGGTGCAGATGCGCACGCCGGCTTCTTCCAGCGCCAGGCGAAGCACATCCAGGACGGCCGCCGCCTGCAGGGTGGCAGGATAATAGCGCTGGCGCTCATCGGTCGTCACAGCCAGGCCGAGGCTTTCGAAGAAAGCGATGGTGTCTGCTTCATCATGGCGCGCCAGGGCTGCATGCACAAAGCGGGGATGGGTGCCATGGTAGTTGGCATCGCTGAAGCCCTGGTGGGAAAGATTGCAGCGGCCGTTGCCGGTGGCCAGAAGCTTACGCCCCAGCCGGGCCTGACTTTCGCAGAGCACGACCTCCACACCCTGACCGCTTGCCGCCAGGGCTGCTGCCATGCCGCCGGCGCCGCCGCCGATGATCGCGAGGGTCGGTGTTCTCATCACGCCGCCCTCAATACAGCTCGATGCCCAGCGCATCAAGGATGCGTGTGAGGTCTTCGTCGCTGTAGAAATCGATGACCAGATGCTGCTTCTTGCCGCGGCCGCTGACAGCAACCTTGGTCTGCAAACGTTCCCCTAGCTGGTCGCAGAGGGCACGGTATCGCGTGCTGCGTTCACGGCTGGCCCGGCGGGTCTTTTCGTCAAGCTTGTCATTAAAAGCATGGATGTCCTGGATCATGCGCTCGAGGGCCCGCACCGAGAGATCCTGGGCGATCACGTCGCTGCAGAGGCCGGCTGCCAGCTCTGGGTCTTTGACCGCGAGCAGGGCGCGGGCATGGCCGGTGGAAATTCGGCCTTCCTCCAGGGCCTGCATGACCGGCTGGGGCAGGTCGAGAAGGCGCAGGAGGTTGGCGATGTAAGGGCGGGATTTGCCCATGAGGTCCGCCAGCTGCTGCTGGGTGTAATGATAGCGCTCAATCAGGGCGGCGTAGCCCGACGCTTCTTCGATGGCGTTGAGATCGCTGCGCTGGATGTTCTCGATGAGGGCGATCTGGGCGATGTCTTCATCGCTGAGATCGCGCAGGATCACCGGCACCTTGGTCAGCCCGGCCGCTTTTGCGGCACGCAGGCGTCGTTCGCCGGCAACGAGGATGTAGGCGTCGTCTTTTTTGGCGACGATGAGCGGAGAGAGCACGCCCTTTTCACGGATCGATTCGGTGAGATCGGTGAGGGCGTCTTCATCAAAGTCCCTGCGCGGCTGCCATGGGTTTTCTTTGATGGCATCGACAGACAGGTGCATCAGGGTCTGATCTTCCGGTGTGCCGTCCGATGGGGTTGTCTCTGCTTCATTATCCGCTTCAGGCTGCACAGGCACCGCCGTTGGGTGGGTCAGCGCATCCAGGGAGACCTCACCGCCGAACAGGGCGCCGAGGCCCTTGCCGAGCCCTTTTTTTGTTTCCTTAGCCACGTTTGATCACTTCCTTTGCGAGATCGTTGTATGCTTTTGCGCCTTTGGAGATGGCTTCGTAATCGATGATGGCGCGGCCATAGCTTGGTGCTTCCGCCAGTCGCACATTGCGCGGGATCATCGTCTTGAACACCACATCGCCAAAGGTATCGCGCACAGTGTCCACCACATCCCGGGACAGGCGCATGCGTCCGTCGTACATGGTGATGATGACACCGCCAACGTAGAGGGCAGGATTGAAGGATTGTCTGACCAGCGTGACCGTCTGCATCAGCTGCTCCACCCCTTCCAGGGCGTAATACTCGCTCTGGATCGGCACGTAGAGGGCATCGGCAGCGGTGAGGGCGTTGATCGTGATCATCCCCAGGGATGGCGGGCAGTCGATGAGGATATAATCGTAGTTGTCCCTGACCGGTGCCAGGATCGCGCGCAGACGGCCGGCACGGTCTTCCACTGCGTCCAGCTCGTGCTCGGCACCTGCCAGATCCATGCTCGACGGCAGCAGATCCAGTCCGCGGCGATAAGTCGGCACGATCACGTCCGCCGCCGGCACGTCACCGATCAGACAATCATAGACCGAATGCGCCAGTGTTGTCTTATCGATACCGATGCCGCTCGTCGCATTCGCCTGTGCGTCCAGGTCCACCAGCAGGACCTTCTTCTTTTTTTTGTTCAATGAAGCCGCCAGATTGATCGCCGTGGTCGTCTTTGCCACGCCGCCTTTCTGGTTTGCCAGCGCGATGATCTTTCCCATACCGTTCCTCCTGTGTGATAGTGATAGTCGTCACAGAAATGTTTCACGTGAAACACGTCATGCCTTCATTATAAATGTTTTCTCTGTCGATGAAAAGCATTCGGCGACATTTATCATCAAATCAACGATGTTTCACGTGAAACATCGGTGGGACAGTGGTCATTTTCTGAACATGAGGATGTTTCACGTGAAACATCGGGCAGACATCGAAGCATCCCACTCAGAGAAAAGGAACGATTGCAAAGCGGGCCGTCCCGTTCTATACTAATGAAAGAAAATAAACAAAGGAGACCATTCCCATGATCCGAATGAACAACGACTACAACAAGGGCTGCATCCCTGAGATCCTCCAGGCGATACAGCAGATCCAGAACGAGAGCTTCCCGGGGTACGGCACCGACAGCATCTGTGATGCAGCCATCAAGGTCCTGCGCGAAGAGATCGGCTGGGAAGACGCAGACATCCATTTCCTGCCCGGCGCCACCCAGGCCAACTTCATCCTCCACGCCGCGGCCCTGCGGCCGATCGAGAGCGTCATCTGCGCCACCACCGGCCACATCGCCGGGCATGAAGCCGGCTCCGTCGAGAACACCGGCCACCAGCTCCTCGCCATCCCACCGCGTGACCACTCGGGCAAGCTCCACGCCGACGACATCCGCGCCGTCTGCGCCGCCTATCGCGAAGCCGGCGAACCGGAATACCTCACCGAACCCCGCCTCGTCTACATCTCTCAGACCACCGAGTTCGGCGATATCTACACCCTCGAAGAACTCCAGGCCATCAAGGATGTCTGCGAAGACTACGACCTCCTGCTCTTCGTCGATGGCGCGCGCATGGCCTATGCCCTCGGCGCCGAAAACAACGATGTCACCCTCTGGGACCTCGCAGCCCTCTGCGACGCCTTCACCATCGGCGGCACCAAATGCGGCGCCCTCTTCGGCGAAGCCCTCGTCATCACCAACGACCAGCTGAAACGCCGCTTCAGGACCTACATGAAGCAGAACGGCGCCGTCCTTGCCAAAGGCTGGCTCCTGGGCCTGCAGTTCTTCACCCTCTTCGCCCAGGGCGCCTACTACCGCATCGGCCGCGACGCCGACACCCAGGCCGTCGAGATCCGTGAAGCCTTCCGCGCCCACGGGATCCCGCTCTATCTCGAGAGCCCATCCAACCAGCAGTTCGTCATCCTCAGCCCCGTGCAGCAGGCCGCCCTCAGCGAGACCTTTACCTTCGAAGCGATGAGCAGGGATGAACAGGGCCGCGACATCATCCGTTTCTGCACCAGCTGGGCCACCGACAACCTCGATGTCGATGCATTGAAGAGTGCCATCAGCCGCCTGCCCCTCGTCTGAAGGCAGGCCCTCCCATCCGTAGAGTGTTAAACAAACAGGGAATATTCATCCCGGGTGCTGTACACTCTGGAAGGACATAAGCTCCATTGAAAAAATGCAAAGGCCGGCGCGTCCCCATACGCGACGGCCTTTGCTTCTTCATTTGTAAAAAAAGAGGATGGGACATCTGTCCCACCCTCTTTTTGGTATATCAAGCGGCGATGCTTCAATATCTGTTGAACTGCACCGCCTCGGTGGTGTGATCGAACGGACTGTAATGCGGCGTCACCCTGAAGCCGACAGCTTCTGTGACAAAGCGCACCGGCACGCAGGTGCGGCTGTCCACGATCACCGGCTCAACGTCCATTTCCATGACGTCGCCATTGACGAAGTAGGTCACACTGCCCATATACATGACGATGGTGCTGCCATCGAGGTCGATCGTCACCGTGCGGCCGATGCCGTCCCATTCCACCTGTGCACCGAAGGCTTCAGCGAGCGCACGGATCGGCACATAGGTGCGGCTGTTGCTGATGAATGGCGCCGTATCCATGGAACGTTCCTCGCCATCCGCGGTGAAGAGGCTGGAACCGATGGTCATCCACACTTCCTGTACCATGTCCGCACCAGGGCCCTCGCCGATCGATTCCCAGCGCGCTGTAAAGACCATATTCTCATAGACAGCCACCGTATCGCCTGCCTGATAATCCAACCCATTCACCGTCCAGCCGAGGAAGCGCTGGTCCTCAGTATCGGCAAGGGACGGCAGGAAGATGCTCGCGCCAGGCTTCACCTGCATCGTATCCGGATCGCTGGTGATGCCCCCCGCATCGAAGCGGATCGTGATCTGCTCAGGCTCCTGCGGCTGTTCCGGTTCTTCCGGTGGTGCGATCTGCCCATCAATGGAGATGATGCGGTTGCCGTACCGATCGATGTAAGGCTCATCGAGCAGGCCCGTGGCCGTGTTATAGGCCCCGTTGCCCCAGATGCGTTGATCCCAGCTGCCACTTCCACTGTCAATGGCTGGCAGCGGGATCGTGTTCGTCCAGAAATTGTTGTAGATCCGCTGGTTGCCGTAGGTGTCTTCATCATAGTTCAGCGCATCCAGATCCAGTTTACCGATGATCGCGCCGCCAATGCAGCCGCGTCCAAGGTTTTTGTTTTCATAGACCGCCGGCCAGATATCCGTATTGCCATAACGTCAATCGGCCCAGTCCGGCGCTTCCGCAAAAAAACACCCAGCCTGTGGAAAACTTTCGCAAAATGACGCGAAAAACCCACGGGCTGGGTGCTTTTTATTTTCTGAATATTTGCGTTTGCAGGTTTATGTGCTGAAATTTGGCGAGAAATCCCCATCTCATCGAAAGTTTTCCACACATTTCCAATTATGACGCCCCATAAACAGATACCGCTGTCACAGTGGGTTTTTACTGGCGGCGCCAGGCTTGCGGGGAAAACGTGCCGGGGTCGGGCCGGTCTTTGTGATGAGGAGGATGTCGCGGGTCTCGCCGCCGGGGAGGCGATGCACACAGGTGCGCTGATGGGCGGCCTGGAGCTCGGTGAGGGCCTTTGCCGCTTCCACAAGCTCGTTGCTGCCGTCCGGACCCTTGCAGGCGATGAAGGTGCCGCCCACACGCAGGAAAGGCAGGCAGTATTCTGCCAGAAGCGGCAGGCGCGCCACAGCGCGGGCGGTGACCCAGTCGTAGGCATCGCGGTTTTCGGCACGCCTGGCGAAGAGCTCGGCACGGTCGTGGCAGGCGCGCGCGTTTGCGAGGCCCAATTCTCTGATCACCGCATCGAGAAAACCGACGCGCTTCTTCAGGCTGTCGAGGAGGGTCACCGAAAGCCCGGGACAGGCAATGGCCAGCGGGATCCCGGGAAAACCGGCGCCGGTGCCGACATCGATGAGGGTCTCACCGGGCGCAAAGCGCACGTCTTCGAGGAGCAGGAGGCTGTCGAGGAAATGCTTCTCCAGCGCTTCCTGCACCGCTGTGATGGCGGTGAGGTTCATGCGCGTGTTCCAGTCGCAGAGCAGCTCATAGTAACGGGCAAAGCGGCGGCACTGGCCTTCGTCCAGGCCAAAGCGCGGCGCGAGCTGAGCGCTCACAAGGTCGAACATCTCACTCATTGCGCATCCCTCCGTGCATGCTCGAGCCAGACCAACAGCGCTGTGATGTCTGCCGGATTGACGCCGGAGATGCGGCTCGCCTGGCCGACGGTCTCAGGGCGCACGGCCTCGAGCTTCTGGCGCGCCTCCAGACGCAGATTGGTGACATGCTGATAGTCGATCGTCTCCGGCAGGCGGCGGCTCTCGAGTTTGGCGGCGCGGGCCACCTGCTCGCGCTGCTTGACGATGTAGCCCTCGTATTTGATGATGATCTCGACCTCACTGGTGACTTCCGGCGCCAACGTTTCGTCGCCAAAGCCATAATTGAGGAAGTCGCTGTAATGGACCATCGGGCGCTTCAGGAGATGGGCCAGCGTTGTGGCCTGGCGCAATGGTTCGCTGCCGCAGACCTCGAGCATCCCGCGCACCGCCTCAGGCTGCACGGTGGTCTCGGAAAGGCGGGCGATCTCCGCCTCGATGGCGGCCCAGCGCGCCTGGTAACGGGCGTATTTCTCGTCGCTGAGCAGCCCCACCTCGCGGCCGTATCCGCAGAGACGGCGGTCGGCATTGTCCTCGCGCAGGAGCAGACGGTACTCGCAGCGGCTTGTAAGCATACGGTAAGGCTCATTGGTGCCCTTGATCACGAGGTCATCGATGAGCACGCCGATGTAGGCCTCATGGCGCCCCAGGACCAGCGGTTCGCGCCCGCGCAGGGAAAGGCTGGCGTTGATGCCGGCGATGAGCCCCTGGGCCGCCGCTTCTTCATAACCGGAAGTGCCGTTGATCTGGCCGGCGCAGTAAAGGCCGCGCACGCGCTTCGTTTCCAGGCTCGGGCGCAGCTCCTTGGGATCGACAAGGTCATATTCGATGGCATAGGCCGGACGCATGACCTCGCAGTGCTCCAATCCCGGCAGGGTGTGGATCATCGCCAGCTGCACGTCCATCGGCAGGCTCGAGGAAAAGCCCTGGACATAGAGCTCCGTCGTGCCCAGCCCTTCCGGCTCGATAAAGAGCTGGTGGCGGCTCTTGTCGGAAAAACGCACGACCTTGTCTTCGATGGAAGGGCAGTAGCGCGGACCCGTGCCCTCGATGAAACCCGAATAGAGCGGGGAGCGGTCGAGGTTGGCACGGATGATGGCGTGGGTCTCTGCGTTGGTATAGGTGAGGTGGCAGGAGACCTTTTCCAGCCCGTTGTCATAGTCGTGGCTGTGCCAGAAGGAGAAGTGCTCTTCGTTGGCGTCGGACGGCTGCACCTCCATACGGCTGAAATCGACGCTGCGCACATCCACGCGCGCCGGTGTGCCCGTCTTGAAACGGACCACATCAAAGCCGGCCTGGCGCAGGCTGTCGGAGAGCCTGTTGGCCGCGAGCTGCCCCTGCGGGCCGGCATTCTCGGAATATTCGCCGATGATGATGCGGCTCTTCAGATAAGTGCCCGTGCAGAGGATGACGCGCCTGCCGTAGTAGGCAATGCCCGTGTGATCGACAACGCCCCGCACTTCGCCGTCTTCGATGAGCAGCGATTCGGCGATGAACTGCTTGATCGTGAGGTTTTCCGTGTGCTCCAGCCGCGCCGTCATGGTGCGGCGGTACAGCTCCTTGTCCATCTGCGCACGCAGGGAATGCACCGCCGGCCCCTTGGAAGTATTGAGCACGCGCATCTGGATCAGGCATTCGTCGGCCACCTCACCCATCGCGCCGCCGAGGGCATCGATCTCGCGCACGAGATGGGCCTTCGCCGGACCGCCGATGGAAGGGTTGCAGGGCAGAAGGGCGATATGGTCCAGGCTGATCGTGCACAAGAGCGTTTCATGGCCGAGATGGGCGCAGGCCAGCGCCGCTTCGCAGCCGGCATGTCCGCCGCCAACGACGATCACGTCATAGGCTGTCGGATAATCGTATATTTTTTCCATATAAAAGTGCTCCTATTTTCCTAAACAGAATTTTGAAAAGATCGTATCGATGAGGTCCTCGGAAGCCGTGTCGCCGGTGATCAGCCCAAGGTTCTCCCAGGCATTCTGCAGATCGATGACGAGGATGTCCTTGCTCATGCCCATATCGAGGCCGTCGAGGAAGCTTTCGAGGTCGCTCCTGCAGCGTTCCAGAAGCGCCAGATGGCGGGCGTTGGAGACCACAGCACCGTCGCCCGTGCCCACGCGCGCGTCACCGATGATGCGCGCATAGATGGCATCGGCCAGCGCGTCGATGCCGGCGCCGTGTTTGGCCTGGGTGCGCACGACCGCATCCGTCCAGCCAGCCGGCACCTCGGCGTCAGGCGCGAGATCGCCCTTGTTGATGACGAGGATGGCCGCCCTGCCGCGGGCAGTGAGCGCATCCAGAAAGGCCATATCCTCCGCATCCGCGCCGCGGACACCGTCGATCACATAGAGCACGAGGTCTGCCGCTTCCGCCGCTTCCCGCGCCCGTTCCACCCCGATCGCCTCGATCTGGTCCGCCGTCTCGCGGATGCCCGCCGTGTCAAGGATCTCCACCGGCACACCGTGCACCGTCAGATGTTCGGTGACAACGTCCCGGGTGGTGCCGGCAATGTCCGTGACAATGGCGCGGTCACGTCCGAGAAGGGCGTTGAGAAGGCTCGATTTGCCAACGTTTGGCTGGCCTGCGATGACCATGCGGATGCCTTCGCGCAGGATGCGCCCGCGTCTGGCTGTGGCGATGAGCGCCGCCAGGTCTGCGCGCACGCTGCCCACACGCACCGCCAGCTCGTCGTCCGAGAGGCGCTCGATGTCGTCCTCCGGATAGTCAAGATCCGCCTGGATGAAGGCCACCAGTTCCAGCACCGCTTCCCGCGCCGAACGGATGCGGCTTTCCAGAAGGCCGCTCTTCTGCGCCACCGCCTGGGCCAGTGCCGCATCGCTCTCTGCCTCAACGATGTCCATCACCGCTTCTGCACGTGTGAGGTCGAGCTTGCCGTTGATAAAGGCCCGCTTGGTAAATTCGCCCGCTTCTGCCAGGCGCACCCCCTCGCGCAGGAGCAGGCGCAGGATCTCCTGGGTCGAGACCGTGCCGCCGTGACACTGGATCTCCACCACATCTTCGCCCGTGTAGCTCGCTGGTCCCCGCATCAGGAGAAAGAGCGCTTCATCGATGCGCGCCCCCGTGCGCGGATCGCGCACCCAGCCATAGTGGATCGTGTGGCTCGCCGCCGCCCCCAGATCTGCCCGTCCTTCGTAAATTCCTGCTGCCAGCGCCACCGCCTCAGGCCCGCTCACGCGGATGATGCCCACCGCCGCGCGGCCCGGCGCCGTGATGATCGCCGCGATCGTATCTGTCACGCCCATGTCCATCCCTCATTTCTCAAAAAGTCTTTCCTTAGTGTAGCATGTTTTTCCGGTGATGAGAAGTTTTTACCTGCCACATCCGCCCATCGATGCCAGGCGCAGCCTTCATTTGTATCTCCAGCCTGCGCCCTCCCGCAGCGCCCAAAAAAAGATCGAGACCAGTGCGGCGGGCACCGGTCTCGACGGGTATCTGTGCAGGGAGCGCTCACTCTGCCTGCTGCTTGGCTTTGTGTTTTTCTTCAATGACACGATCCAGCTCCAGATCGATGAGCTTCTGGACGACGGTCTTGCCGTGCGGATCGAGACGGCGGTAACGGCTGACGAAAGTCTCAACGTCGACTTCCTTGGCATCGAGCGGACCGCCGGAGAAGTAATCGAGCGTGACGTTGAGCTCTTTGGCCAGAGCCATGAGGATGTTGATATCGACCTTCGTGTTGTCACGCTTGATGATGCCATAAATGGTCTGTGGACTGATGCCGGCCTCTCTGGCGACACGGTTCACATTTGTGTTGCGATAGTTGATGAGTTCTTCCAAGCGCTTCCCAATTGACATATGTCTTCACCTCATTTTCTCATTTTCTTCCTACGCTAAGATGGTTTCTCAATATATTTATCATATCACATCTGTTTGTTGAATACCATCAGGATATTTAAAAAAATCAAAAAAAATGCAAAAAATCGCCGAAGTTTGCTGATCTGGCACTCTTTCTAAAAGAAGCTGAAAGTGTCAGACGCCCTTCGGCGATCCTGATTTACTTTTCGAGGGAAGCCCCCTTATTCATTCTCATCGTCAACAAAGCGGGCAGTGTCGATGACAGCATCGCCGTCGTCGAGCTTCATGACCTTGACACCCTGGGTGGCACGGCCGAGCACGCTGATGTCGTTCACAGAGGTGCGGATGAGGGTGCCCTCCCGGCTGATGACCATGATCTCTTCACCGGCGTGCACAACGAGAGCGGCAGTGACAAAGCCCGTCTTGGCGCTGACCTTGAGGGTCATCACGCCCTTGCCGCCGCGGGCCTGGGTGTGGTATTCATCCAGCGGCGTACGTTTGCCGTAGCCGTGCTCGCTGATCACCAGAAGCTCGCAGTCGTCACGCACGATGTCCATGCCCACGACGCTGTCGTCGGCATCCAGGCGCATCGCACGCACGCCGGCGGTGCTGCGGCCTGTCGGATTGACGTCGCTCTCCTGGAAGCGGATGGCATTGCCCTTGCGGCTGGCGAGGATGAGCGTGTCCTCACCGGAAGTGATGCGGACATCGATGAGCTCGTCGCCCTCGTGCAGCTTGATGGCCTTGATGCCGTCGTTGCGGGCATGCTGATATTCAGCGATGTCGGTCTTTTTGATCATGCCGCCGGCGGTGACGCAGGTGAGATAGCCTGTGGTGCCTTCTTCCTTCCATGGCAGCACGGTGGTGACCTTCTCATCCCTGCCCAGCTTGAGCAGGTTGATCATCGCCGTGCCGCGGCCGCCGCGGCTGCTCTCTGGGATCTCAAAGGTCTTGAGACGGAGCACGCGGCCCTTGTTGGTAAAGAAGTTCATCATATGATGCGTGGTCGTGATGAAGATGTTCTCGATAAAATCATCGTCCTTCATCTTTGTCGCGTTGACGCCGCGGCCGCCGCGTTTCTGTCTGCGGTAGCTGTCCATCGGCATGCGCTTGATGTAGCCGGCATGGCTGATGGTGATGACCATGTCTTCTTCAGCGATGAGGTCTTCAACGTTGATATCGTCGGCAGAGAAGGAGATCTCCGTGCGGCGCGCATCGGCGTATTTGTCAGCGATCTCTGTGAGCTCGTCGCGCACGATCTGCATGACCTTGTTCTCATCGGCGAGGATGGCCTTGTATTCAGCGATGCGGCGATGCAAGTCGGCGAGTTCTTCTTCCAGCTTTTCAACGTTCAGACCCTGCAGACGGCGCAGCTGCATCTCGATGACAGCCTGGGCCTGACGGTCGGAGAGGCCGAAGCGTTTACCCAGACGTTCCTTGGATTCGTTGTCGTCATAGGAGGAACGGATGATGGCGATGACCTCGTCGATGTTGTCGACGGCGATCTTCAGACCTTCCACGATGTGGGCGCGCTCTTCCGCTTTGCGCAGGTCGTAGCGGGTGCGGCGCACGATGACGTCTTCCTGATGGTCGAGGTAAAGGACCATGATCTCACGCAGCGTGAGGATCTTTGGCACACCATCCACCAGCGCCAGGTTGATCACATTGAAGTTCGACTGCAGCGCCGTATGCTTGAAGAGCTGGTTCATCACCACCTGTGGGTTGACGTCACGTCTCAGCTCAACGACAATGCGGATGCCTTCGCGGTTGGATTCATCGCGCAGCGCCGTGATGCCGTCAATGGTCTTGTCCTTGACGAGGTCAGCGATCTTGGCCACGAGACGGGCCTTGTTGACCTGATAAGGGATCTCGGTGACGATGATGCGACTCTTGCCGTTGGCCATCTTTTCAATATTGGTGCGGGCGCGTACCGTGACAGCGCCGCGGCCGGTGAGATAAGCGTCGCGCACGCCGCCGAGGCCCATGATGATGCCCCCGGTCGGGAAGTCCGGCGCCTTGACGATGCCTGCGAGCTTTTCATCGCTGATCGTCGGGTCGTCGATCAGCGCGACCATGGCATCGGTGACATCGCGCAGGTTGTGGGGCGGCATGTTTGTCGCCATGCCGACAGCGATCCCGCTGGTGCCATTGACCAGAAGGTTTGGAAAACGGGATGGCAGCACCGTTGGCTCTTCCGACGATTCGTCGTAGGTCGGCATGAAATCAACGGTCTCTTTTTCGATGTCACGCAGCATCTCCTGCGCCAGTCTGGCCATGCGGGCCTCTGTGTAACGCTGGGCAGCGGCTTCGTAACCATCGATGTTCCCGAAGTTCCCCTGGCCGTCGACCAGCGGATAACGCATGCTGAAATCCTGTGCCAGACGCACCATCGCATCGTAAACGGCGGCATCGCCGTGTGGGTGGTAGTTGGCCAGCACATTGCCGACGATGTGGGCCGATTTTTTGTGCGGCCGGTCCGGCGTCATATTGGTCTTATACATTGAGTAAAGGATGCGGCGGTGTACCGGCTTCAGGCCGTCGCGCACATCCGGCAGGGCACGGCTGGTGATGACGCTCATCGAGTAATCGATGAAGGATTCCTTCATCTCATCGACGATGTTGCGGCTCTCGATCGTGCCGTGGGTATAGTTCTGATCCATCGAGGCCCTCCTTAGATATCGAGATTATTGACGTAGCGCGCGTTCTGGGTGATGAAATCGCGTCGCGGCTCGACGCGCTCGCCCATGAGGATGGAGAAGACATCGTCTGCCAGAAGCGCATCTTCCAGCGTCACCTTGAGCAGGATGCGGTTCTCGTTGTTCATGGTCGTTTCCCAGAGCTCTTCCGGGTTCATCTCCCCAAGCCCTTTGTAACGCTGGATGCCTTTGGCGGTGTCGATGTCCTTGCCTTCGGCAGCCAAAAATTCCTGCAGCGCCTTGTCATTGTAGAGATAGTGTTTCTTTTTGCCGCGCTTGACGCTGTACAGCGGCGGGCAGGCAATATAGACATAGCCGGCCTCGATCAGCGGGCGCATGTAGCGGTAGATGAGGGTGAGGAGCAGCGTGCGGATATGGGCGCCGTCGACATCGGCATCGGTCATGATGATGATCTTGTGATAACGCGCCTTTGTGACATCGAACTGGTCGCCGATCCCCGTGCCGATCGCTGTGATCAGGTTGCGGATCTCTTCCGAAGAGAGGATGCGGTCCAGACGCGCTTTTTCCACATTGAGGATCTTCCCGCGCAGCGGCAGGATCGCCTGATAGCGGCGGTCACGCCCGTCCACGGCAGAGCCGCCTGCACTGTTCCCCTCGACGATGAAGAGCTCACTGAACGCCGGGTCCGCCACCGAGCAGTCCGCCAGTTTCCCTGGCAGGCTCGTGCTCTCCAGCGCGTTCTTGCGGCGTGTCATCTCGCGCGCCTTGCGGGCCGCTTCACGGGCACGCGCCGCCTTGACGCTCTTGTCGACGATGCGCTTGGCTTCTGTTGGGTGCTCTTCCAGATAGATCGAGACCGCTTCGCCTGTGATCACGTCCACGATCCCGCGCACCTCGCTGTTGCCCAGCTTCGTCTTCGTCTGGCCTTCGAACTGCGGGTTCGGCACCTTCACACTGATGACCGCCGTCAGCCCTTCGCGGATGTCCTCACCCTGAAGGTTGTCTTCCTTCTCCTTCAGGAGCTTCATGCGGCGGGCATATTCGTTGATCGAGCGCGTCAGCGCCGTCTTGAAGCCAAACTCATGGGTGCCGCCTTCCTGGGTATGGATGTTGTTGGTATAGCTGTAAAGGTTTTCCGTGTAGGAATCCGTGAACTGCATCGCCACATCGACGATGACGTTGTCCTTTTCCTTCTCAAAGATGATGACATCCTTGTGCAGCGGCTTCTTGTTGCGGTTGAGGAATGGCACAAACTCACTGATCCCGTTCGGATGCACAAAAGTCTCGGTCTTTTCCTTGCCTTCACGCTTGTCCTCAAGCGTCAGCTGGATCCCCTTGTTGAGAAAAGAGAGCTCTGACAGGCGCTTGGCGATCGTCTGAAAATCGTAGACCGTCCCTTCCTTGAAGATCTGCTCGTCCGGCTTGAAATGGATCGTCGTGCCCGTTTCTTCCATCGGGCATTCGCCGATGACCGTGACCTCGCTCGTGATCTTGCCGTAAGCGTAGGTCTGGCGGTAGATCTTGCCGCCGCGGCGCACCTCCGCATCCATCTCTTTGGAGAGGGCGTTGACCACGCTCATGCCGACCCCATGCAGACCACCACTCACCTTGTAGCCGCCGCCGCCAAACTTACCACCGGCATGCAGCACCGTCATGACCACTTCAAGGGTCGGCTTGTGCATCTTCGGATGCAGATCCACCGGGATCCCGCGGCCCTGGTCACGCACCGTGATCGAATCATCCGCTTCGATCGTCACATCGATGAATTTCCCATAACCAGCCAGCGCTTCGTCGATCGAGTTGTCGACGATCTCATTGACCAGATGGTGCAGACCCGCACTGTCCGTCGTACCGATGTACATCCCCGGACGCACGCGCACCGGCTCAAGCCCTTCCAGGACCTCGATCTGCTCGCCAGTGTACTGATTTTCAACCTTCGTTTCTGACACTGAAGATCTCCTTTCTCGTTACAAATAAAAAACGGGCGCCATAGCTGATCGCCCATTGTGATGATAGCTCTATTTACACATTCAGTATAGCATAACGACGCTCATATTTCAATTTTAAGGCCAGTTTTTCACCCATCTTATCTTTTTATACCCCCCTGAAACACCAGATCCAGACAAAAAAACCGTGTGCCAGCGTTATTTCCTCTGACACACAGCCAGTCACTGAATGCGCCATCATCTTTCCTTCTTCCCCAGAAAAGCCCCGATGAGGCCGATAAGACCGGCACTGGAAAGATAGAGGGCTTCCTCACTGGCGCCGTTGACGAGCGCCCACTGGCCGCAGGCGATGGCGACAGCCGCAACAGCGCCGGCAAGCCCCAGCCGCACAAGGCGGAAGAGACGGGCGCCGCGCTTTTCGCCCATCTGAGCCTCGAGCCAGGCTTTGGCATAACCCGGGGCAATGGCTTCCAGCCTGGCCAGGGTCTCAAGGTCAGGACTGCCTTCGCCGGAAAGCGCAGGCGCCGCCTGGGTGCGCACCTCAGCGACAGCCTGGGCAACGGTCTCATTGCTCTGGACAGCAGCCGCATCGCTCCCAAGGCTGACACGGCCCATTTCCATGGTCATGGCGTCACACCCCCCCAGCCTGTGCGAAACGGTGGAGGAAGACAAGGACTTCCTCGCGGCTGGCGGCCCGGTGCAGGGCAAGGTCGCCTTTTTCGTCACCCACGAGAAAGCGGTTGGCGAGCGCCCAGTCGACCGCTTCCTGGGCCCAGCGCGACGCCTCGTTGTCGAGGACAGGCGCAGCCATGGCAGGCGCCGTGAGGGCGGCGCGCACCTCAGCAACACCGCTGACAAACTCGGCCCAGCCGTGCAGGCGGTCGAGGATCAGATGCGGACAGTATTTGCCGCTCCACATCTGGTGGGTATAGAGGTCGTTCAGCCCGTAAGTCTCCAGCAGCGCCGCACAGAGGGTCATGGCGTTGGCCTCAGCGCGGGCGATGTCACCGTTCTCGCAGATCTCCACACTGATCGTGGCACGGTTGCCCTGGCCGTA
This sequence comes from uncultured Peptococcaceae bacterium, assembly GCA_958451915.1. Classification (GTDB taxonomy): domain Bacteria; phylum Bacillota; class Peptococcia; order Peptococcales; family Peptococcaceae; genus UMGS1590. The sequence goes on along the minus strand of CAUDRX010000003.1, from coordinate 6,100 downwards.
GCCATCGCCGGCGTGCCAGCTCGTCTCATTGAGCGGCAGGGTCTGCACGATGCGCCCCTCGTCCACAAAGAGGTGCGCCCCCACATAGAGGCTGTCGTCAGCCTCCACATTGCGCAGGTAGCTGGCATGGGCGCGGGCATCGGCCGTGGAAGTGGCGTTGGCAGTGTTGTGCACCGTCACGCCGATGAGCCCCGCCAATGGCATGAGGGTGCGCACATTGTGGACCGCGCCTGCCGCCTCGACGATCTGACGCTCGATGGGCACACCGCCCACCGCTTCATCCATGATCAGACCATCGGTGATGTTCAAAAGTTTCATCGTTATCATCCTTTCTCAAATAGAAGGGGACGGCCGCCGGGGCCGTCCCTGCCGTTTAAACGCTCTCTTCAGTGGTATCAAAGATCGGGGTCTCGATGCGTTCCACATAGGCCGCCTTCACAGGCTGCTCATAAAGGTCACCGTCCCCGTTAGCGAAGGCCATGGAGTCGCACATCGACTGCATCGCGCTCTTCACGCCGGCCTCTTCGAGGTCCTGCTTGCAGCCGGACACAGTCATCTCAGTGGTATCCCCGCCTGCGGTGAGAAAAGTCATCTTCAGGCTCTTGTCTGCCATGATCGTTCACCTCCTTTCGTTTGCTCGATCGGTCGTTCATGCGTCATCATTCATTGACGAGTTCTGCCTCGTCCACACGCACCACCGCCGCAGCCGCGTCGGTAATCAGGCCCGCCAGGGCGTTCATCCCAGCCATGAGCGCATCGTTATCCACGCCCGCAGCCAGATTGGAAAAAGTGCGGCTGGTCTTGCGCATCTCGCCGGCATCGCCCTCGACCTGATAGACCAGCTTCGCCTTGACGAGCTGGTTGGTCTCGATCACTGCCATGAGGATCACCTCCTTGTCGTTTTTTTCAGAGGAAGCGTCTGACCCCCTCACTTATTAAAGGAAAAAACAGCCGTTTTGTTGCACCCCTCTGAAAAAAAGTCAAAAAAATATCCCCCAGCCACGCCGGAGGATTTTTTTTGCGGGTCGTGACCCGGCTGCGCACACGAGTGCGGGCGCAGCAAAAAACCCACCTGCTGTGCAGGTGGGAGCAGAATATGACGAGGAGACAATCTCTGACAGCGGCAGAAAAGCGCGCTCACCCTTTCTGCGCCATGATCTGACGCACGGCATCGAGGATGAATTCACGGCCGAGACGGGTGTCGACGCAGAGGTCGTAGTGGTCGGCTTCGCCCCAGCGCTGGCCGGTGTAGTAATCGTAATTGTCGGCACGGCTGCGGTCGGTCTGGGCGATGGCCTGGCGGGCCTCCTCCTCGCTCATGTGTTCGGTCTCCATGATGCGCCCGATGCGGCGTTCCAGCGGCGCGTGCAGGAAAAGGCTTACACAGTGGTCATAGTCACGCAGCACATAGTCGCTACAGCGGCCGACGATGACACAGCTGCCTTTCTGCACGCAGTCTCTGATGACCCTGCTCTGCGCACCGAAGATGACATCCTTTGGCGCTTCGTCGTTCGGGGAATAGACATACATCTGATTGAAGAGGTCGTGGATGAGGTGGCTGGTCATGCGCTCTTCATTTTTCTGGATGTAATCCTCGCTGTAGCCGGTGATGCCGGCGGTCTCGGTGATGATGGCCTTGTCATAGAAATCAAAGCCGAGTTTGAGCGCCAGGTACTGGCCGATGGCGTGACCGCCGCTGCCATACTGACGGCCGATGGAGATGACCCAGTTTTCGCCTGCCGGCACGGCAGGGCTGGCGCTGGCTGTATCGCCCTCGTCCTCAGCGAGCCAGCGGTCGAGAAAGTGGACTTTGCGGCCGCAGAGACGGGCGATATAGCCAACGAGGAAGGCGGCAGCGAGGGTGCCTTCGCGCACGCCGCTGAGGCGGTGGGAAAAGACAAAGGAGAGCACCACCGCCAGCGCCGTCATGGTGACATCGTTGGCGATCTTGGTGTAACCGAAATCGGTGTGCCAGGTGCTGCTGATGGCACGCACCAGCGATTCACCCGGCAGCATGGCCACATTGGCGAGCATCTCGAGATAGACCCCGAAGCCGAGCACGGCACAGCCGATGAGCAGGAAGGCAGCCTTTCCGAGATAGTGGTCGAACACCATATCCTGCACGAGCAGACCGGTGAGGTCGATGGCATAGCCGAAGATCACCACGAAGGGGATCTGCAGCACGTGTTCAGGCTTGAAGTTCCGCCGCAGGATCACCAGCTGCAGGAGCACCATGATCATGTTCACCGCGATGGTGAACTCGCCGAGGGTGAAGGGAAAATTGAGGCTCAGCACATAGGGCACCGAAGAGATCGGCGAGGTGCCGAGGTCGGCTTTGGTGATGATGCTGATGCCGAAGGCATTGATGAAGACACCGATGATAAAAACGAGGTAGCGTTTGAATTTGTTGGTCATTGGGCACTCCTTTCCTGGCTGAGGTTGGCGTAGATCTTTTCCATGGTGGCGAGGCACTGGGCCCGTTCCGCTTCGGAGATGCCGCAAAAGGCCGCCGCTTCTGCTTCCTCGAAGATGGGATCGAGGAGGGCGAGTTTTTCGCGCCCCGCATCCGTCAGGAAGATATGGCTCGTGCGGCGGTCGCCAGGCTGGCTGCGGCGCTCGATGAGGCCTTTGGCGGCCATGCCGTCGAGGATCTGCGAGAGCGTCGCCGGCTCCAGGAAGCAGGCGCGGGCAATAGCCTTCTGCACATCGCCGTCGTGGCGGCGGAGATGTTCCAGCACCTTCGGCTGGCCCGGCGTCAGCCCCACCGACTTGAAACAGGACACCACACTTTTGTCAAAGAGGGTGCGGATGCCCAATAAAAGATAATGGAATGAATGCATGGATGGGCTCCTTTCAAAAATAGTTAGGATACTAATAATAAGCAGCCTATCTATTTTAATCCCATCCGCCGCCTTTGACAAGGGGGATCTGCCTGCACAGCGCCGTTCCCGCCGCGCTGACAGAGAAATGGCAGCGCCCGGCCAGGGAAGATGTCACCATATTATCAACTGCTAATACCACAATATGAATAAAGAAAGGTCTTTGTTTTTCTGTGAGGGATTTTTGTCTTTATATTTTGATCACGCCCTTGACAGAGGGACTTTTGTCTGTTATTATATACCGGACAGCTGAAGTTGTAATAAACACTTTTTACCCCTAAAATTTGAAGGAGGCATTCATGAAACAAATCAAGACCACGCTCGTACTCTTCTTAGCAATCGCCGCAATGGCCGCCGGGATCTTCGGCGACCGCAACCTCGACGAACGTTATCAGAACACCAACGTCGGTCCTGAAGCTGCCATCGTAACAAACATCGATGAAGTCGCAATGACCAAATGAGGCCCGTGGCTTCATAAAAGATAATGATCCATAGCGAAAACGATCGTACCAGCCGGTACGATCGTTTTTTTCATGCACAAACGCCCGGCGGCCCTCTGAAGGACCGCCGGGCGCGAGGGATGTTCATTTGTCAGCGCGCCGCCGTCAGTCGTCGCCGTGCGCGTCGATCAGTGTCTCGGCCACGATGCAGAAGAGGATGATGCCTGCGCCGATGAGGCCGGCGGTGGTCAGGGTCTCGCCGAGCAGGAAGAAGGAAAAGACCGCCGTCAGCACCGGTGCGCTGCACTGCAAGAGCGCCACCGTGCGCGAGGAGATGTGTGCGAGGGCGCGGTTCTGCAGGAGGTAACCGGCCAGTGTGCAGCCCAGCGCCAGATAGAAGATGATCCCCCAGTTGGTCGGCGAGGCCCCTTCCAGGCTCAGGCCCCCTTCAAAGATGAAGGCGCAGACCAGCGCCATGACCGCGCTTGTGGCCGCCTGCAGCGTCGTCAGCGTGAGCGCGTCCATCTCTTCCATGGCCGTGCCGCTGAAGACCAGCGAGCCTGCCAGAAGCAGCGCCGACCCCAGCCCGACGACCTCGCCCAGGCCAAAGCCCGAGATGCCGCCGCAGAAGAGGTAGAGCCCCACCACCACCAGCGCCTGCAGCGGCAGATGGATCAGGCGATAGCGCGTGCGGTAGACCAGAAAAGCCAGCACCGGTGTGAGGATGATCGACATCGAGCGCAGAAAAGTCGCCGCCGTTGCGGTCGTCAGGTTGATCGAGATATTGTTCAGCACATAGCCGCCGGCAATGCACAGGCTCGGCACCAGCCACACCCGCACCGGATAGCGGCGCACGCTCTTTACCACCTGGCGGCGGCAGGCCAGCACGAGCACCAGCACCGCGATGCTGTAGCGCACCGTCATCAGTGAATACACACTCATCGTCTCATAGGCCGCCTTGGAGACAGGGTCGCCGATCCCATAGAGCACGCTCTGCAGGATGATCAGCATCGCAAAGCCCATCGTGCCGCCATTTGTCTGCTTCGTTTCCTTCGCCATCTGAATGCCCCCCTTTATGATATTGTCATATTATTCTCTCAATGATATTCAGTATACCGCAGCAGGCTTCTCCTTACAAATAACGATCTTTGATCGTTCCTGCAAGAACAGAAAAACGCACAAAAAAAAGACCCCCCGCGCATCGCTGGGGGTCTGGCCAGCCTCAGTCGTCTTCTTCTGTGAGCACCAGACGCAGCCTGGTGCAGGCGCGCCTCAGACGGCGGTACACCGTAGAGCGGCTGACCTGCCACTCGCAGGCGATCTCCTGCACGCTGGCTTCGCGGCAGACAACCTGCCAGAGGGCTTCCCGCGTGACAGGGTCGAGGATGCTGAGGGCCTCTTCGAGGCGGGCACTGCGCGCGGCTTTCTCGATCTCGGGCGGCTGGCCGCCGCTCAGGCGATCGAGCCAGTCCTCGGCAGAGATCTCAGGGCCGGCGACAGCCTGGTAGGCGCATTCATGGGCCCTGGCCTGACGATCGACATATTTGGCGTGTTCGTTTTCTTTGTGATAGGCACGGTAGACCGCTTCTGTGACAGGTACAGCGGTCTTTCCGACATAAAGCTGACAGATGCGTTCTTTGGACATTGGTGGTCCTCCCTGGGACCACCCCGGGGTGGTGAAGATTCATCGATGTACCCCGATCATACACCGTCCCGGCCGCCGCCGCCGTGGGGCAAAGGACGCGCAGAAAACGAACATAAAATCCGGTTGCAGTCGAACATATGTCGTATTATAATAGACTCAACACTCCCACACAGGACCCTTCGCCACGGTGTGCCATCATTTGACAACAGGGAGGTACTGAATTGCCTAGAAAAAGTCTCACGATGATCGAACTGGAACAACTGGCCATCGCCCGCGGACTGGATCTGCGCCAGGTGATGGCGCGCACGCGGGGGCTGTTGGAAGCCTACCGCCGCCTCGAATGGCTCGCCCAGTGCAGCCTGCCGGAAGCGGCACTGACGCCGGAGGCCGCCGGCGCCCTGGCCGCTTATCTGCACCACGGCAGTCAGGGCGTCGGCGGCGCACCGCCACAGCTGGGACCGGCCCTGGCACTGATGCGCCAGGCCCTGGAGCAGGTCGCCGCCTATCCCTCCCAGGGGCCGCTTCTGGCCGCCATCCTGAAATCCAGCTACTTTGCCCGCGAAGCCATCACCGATGAAACCCTCGCCCACGACCTGCACCTCGAACGCAGCACCTACTACCAGCGCAAACGCGAAGCCGTGCTGCTGTACGCGCTCACGCTGCTTGTCAGTGAGCACTCGGAGCAGGGATGAAAAAAATACGCTTGACAATCTCGGCGGCTTCCTCGTCCACAATCCATTTCTTTTTGTCCGCAGGGTCTTTTATATACCCATAGGGTGGATTGGTGCAGAGGTGTTCTCCGGCGTTCCCTTTGGCGCGCATAACGGCCCGGATTTTTTTACTGGTATCGCGGGCATAGAAGTCGTTGAACAGATTGCGAAAAGGGGTGAAATCATTGTCCCCCTTGTCGCTGTCCACACCGTCATTGATGGCAATATACCGAATGTCACGTTCCGCAAAGAAACTCTCGGTATAGTAGCCGACTTTCAGATAGTCCCGTCCCATGCGGAACATATCTTTGACAATGACGGTTTTGACTTTTCCGGCCTCGGCCAGCCGGATCATTTCATTCCAGCCCGGCCGGTCAAATAATGAGGTGTGATAGCGATAGCGGCAAAAAGCTAATAAAATCAATG
>CAUDRX010000002.1 GCA_958451915.1 uncultured Peptococcaceae bacterium | reverse complement strand
GCAGACCGAGGTTGATGAACTGCTCGCGCTGCTCGGGCTCACGGCGCGGCGGCACCATCTGCCGAGCCAGCTTTCAGGCGGCCAGCAGCAGCGCGTTGCTATCGGCAGGGCACTCATCACCAGGCCCAAACTCATCCTTGCCGATGAGCCAACAGGCAACCTTGACAGCAGGAACAGCCAGGAAGTTGTGGCCCTGCTCACACAGGCGGCACGCCATTATCAGCAGACCATCCTGATGATCACCCATAATACCAGCCTCGCGGCTGTCGTTGACAGGGTGTTCAGGGTGAAGGACGGTGTGCTCACGGATCTGGGGAGGGCGCATGATGAAAGATTATCTTGAACTGGCGTCGCTCTCTGCCCGGCGGCATCGCCGCGAGAACCGCATGACGGTAGCCTGCATCGTTCTGGCGGTCTTTCTCGTAACAGCGATCTTTGGCATGGCGGATATGTACATCCGCTCACAGATCGCGCAGGTCAGGCAAGACAACGGCGATTTTCATGTCGGTGTGCTCGGCGTCACCGATGAGGAGGCAGCGCGCATCGGCGCGCGTCCGGATGTGGCAGCGGTGTCGCGTTATGGGGTGCTTCCTTATGAAGAGGATGCCCCTTACACACTTTTTGACCATGCGGTGCTGGTGATCGGCTGCGATGCAGAGATGATGACAGATATCCTTGATGCGTCCATTGTGGAAGGGCGTTTTCCCGAAACGACTGACGAAGTCATGCTGACGCAGAATGCGCGTGATGTCTATGATTGCGCCCCTGGTGATCGGGTGACGATCACCACACCAGATCAGGGTGCGCTGACCTATACGGTCTCGGGCTTTGTCAGGGATTCTGCGCAAACCATGTCGAGTGACGGCCTGGGTGCTTTTCTTTCGACGGATGCTTTTCGCGCCGCTTATGCCGAGAGCCGTGGGATCGTGCCGTCGGCACTCGGGAACGTCAATCTGGATGATGTCAACAGTGCCCTCTATGTGCAGTTTGAGCAGCCTTTCCTGGCGCGGCATTCGATCGCTGCGCTGAAAGAGGATTTTCAGCTCGCAGACGATCAGATCGTAGAGAATGTCAAACTTCTGGGTCTGTATGGTCAGAGCGCGAACGCTCAGCTTATCCGCATCTATCTTACGGCGCTCGTTCTTGGGATGCTCGTTCTCATCGCGGGTATCCTCATGATCGCTTCGAGCCTGAACATGCGCGTTGCTCAGCGCACAGAGTTTTATGGCATGCTGCGCTGCCTTGGCGCAACGCCGAAGCAGGTGATGCGGCTCGTGCGGCGGGAAGCGTTGCGTTGGTGCCGTACGGCCATCCCTATCGGCGTTGGCATCGGCATGGCAGTGGTCTGGATCCTCTGTGCGGTACTGCGTCACCTGGTGCCGATCTACTTTGCTGAGATGCCGGTTTTGGCAGTAAGCTGGCCGAGCGTGGCGGCGGGTGTCGTGCTTGGGTTCCTCACGGTGCGTCTGGCGGCGCGCGCGCCAGCTAAGCGGGCGGCACGGGTCTCTCCCCTTGCGGCTGTCAGCGGCAATGCCACCGACCAGGAACCTGTCCGTACAGCTGCAAAAGTACGGCACCTGCGTGTGGAGACGGCATTGGGGATCCACCATGCCAGGGCCAGCCGCAAGAACCTGGTACTGGTGACGGCATCCTTTGCATTCAGCATCATTCTTTTTCTCAGTTTTTCTGTAGCTGTGGATATGATGGAGAATGGCCTGCGCCCATTGAAGCCGTGGACGGCAGACGTCTCGATCACATCAGTCGATGGGACTAATGGCCTTGCGCCGTCGCTGGCACAGGATCTGGAAAAGGAAAGCGTTGTGGAAGCGGTCTATGGACGCATGCGTGCGAACGGCCTTGCGGCAGAACACGATGGTGTGAGCAGTCGTGCTGATCTGGTGAGCTATGAGGCACAGCAGTTTGACTGGGCTGAAGATGAGCTGCTCGCCGGCGATATCGGAACGGCGGCGGAGACACCGGATGCGGTGCTGGCCGTTTACCAGGAGGGCGTGGATCTTGCTGTCGGTGATACGGTCACACTCACAGTGAACGGCAGTCCGAAGACGGTAACAGTTGCCGGCATCCTGGCACACGCCTCCGTCGTCAGCGAAAATGATACTGTGGTGCTGATCTGCTCCGAAGAGACTTTTTCTTCGCTCACCGGCGCAGATGGTTATGCAGCCATTGACATCCAGCTGACGCCGGATGCCAGCGATGCCGATGTCAATGCCATCCGTGCCCAGGCGCCGGCAGATGCGGTATTCGCTGACGATCGTCTCTCGAACGCCAGCGCCCGCGGGACATATTATTGCTTTGAGCTTTTCATCTATGGATTCCTGGTGATCATCGCGCTGATCACGATCTTCAATGTCATCAACAGCATCGCCATGAGTGTCAGCGCACGCATGCGGCAATACGGCGTCTATCGTGCCCTGGGGCTCAGCGAGCGGCAGCTGGGGCGTATGCTCGCCAGTGAAGCAGTTGCCTACACGGTGCTCGGCGGTGCACTGGGCACCCTGTTCGGGCTTGTCTGCCATTATCTGCTTTTTACGAGCCTGATCACAGAGATCTGGGGGACGGCCTGGACATTGCCGTGGCAAGCGCTCCTCTTCATCCTCACCGTCATGGCGGCGACCTGCATCGTTGCGGTGCGGCGGCCGCTGCGCTGGTTCCGGGCGCGGCCGATCATCGATACGCTGGCAGTCGAGCATTGAGCAGCCGCAATAGCCTGTAAAAGAACACAGCCCTTCACACGTATCGTTCAGACAGTGCTTGTGAAGGGCTGTGTGTGTCTGGCACTTCTGAGATGCAGATGGCAGTTCTGATATGGCGCACGTACCGACAGCGTATCAAGCGGCTTGCAGGCAGCGGGCTTTTTCCGTTACAATGGGAACATCAGGAAAGGATGGGGATCAGCATGATCAATTATTCTGAGGATAAAGATAAACTCTATCATCTGCAGGTTGGCAAAGGCGATGTGGGACGTTATGTGCTCCTTCCCGGCGACCCAAAACGCTGTGCGAAGATCGCCCGGTATTTTGAAGACCCGGTGCTCATTGCGGACAGCAGGGAATTTGTCACCTATACTGGCACACTGGACGGGGAAAAGGTCAGCGTAACTTCCACCGGTATCGGCGGACCATCGGCGGCGATCGCCATGGAAGAACTCGTGATGGCCGGGGCAGATACTTTCGTGCGCATCGGCACTTGCGGCGGTATGCAGCTGGATGTGAAGAGCGGAGACATCGTCATCGCAAACGGCGCCATCCGCATGGAGGGCACAAGCCGCGAATATGCACCGATTGAATTTCCGGCGGTGGCTGATGTGCGTGTGACTTCTGCACTCATGGACGCTGCTGAAGCACTGGCGCTGCCAAACCACGTCGGTGTGGTGCAGTGCAAGGATTCCTTTTACGGCCAGCATTCACCAGAGACCAAACCTGTCGCCGGTGAACTCCTCTATAAGTGGGAAGCGTGGAAGCGCCTCGGCTGTCTCGCCTCAGAGATGGAATCGGCTGCCCTCTTTGTTGTCGCCGCCCACCTCGGGGTCCGTGCCGGTTCCTGTTTCCTCGTCATGGCCAACCAGGAACGTGCCAGGGCAGGCCTTGAGAACCCTGTTGTACACGATACCGATGCTGCCGTGCGAACGGCAGTGGAAGCGGTGCGCCGACTCATCCGCATCGATCGCATCAAGCGCTGAGGAGGGGAGAACGTGGAGGCCTCTCTTATCCATACCCTCATCGAAACAGCCATCGCGCAGCTGCCGCGTGCCTATACCCCGTATTCTCATTTTAAGGTTGGAGCGGCACTCCTCGCTAAGGATGGACGCATCTTTGGCGGCTGTAATATTGAAAATGCCGCCTATACGCCGACGAACTGCGCCGAGCGCACCGCATTTTTCAAGGCCGTCAGCGAAGGGGTGCAGGATTTTGCAGCCATCTGCATCGTTGGTGGCATGAATGGGGAAGTGACCAGCTACACAGCGCCTTGCGGCGTCTGCCGCCAGGTGATGATGGAATTCTGTGCACCGGAAACCTTCCAGATCATCCTTGCGAAAAACATCAGTGACTATCAGATCTATACCCTTGCGGACCTGATGCCTGAAGGTTTTGGCCCTTGCACCCTTTCCGGCAAATGAGACGAAACGGATCAGCGCCAGCACGGAAGCGACATTTCTGACATCGCTTCCGTGCTGGCGCTTTTTGTCCGGAAGCAAAAAGCTTCATTATATGACGTGTCGGAACGACTGGGAAGAAAAAAGTTTTTTGAAAATTTGCCATAAAAATTTTGATTATGAATGATATCAAAATCACTGAAGATTTTACAGACGAAAAACGCTGAAAAGCGCCGCACTAAGGGAAAAAACGCTTGCAAAAGGCTAAACGCTGTGTTAAAGTAAGGAGGTGCCTGAAATCAGCAATGATGCGGGAGATTGCTAGGCGAATGGACACACCTGAGGCCGTGTTCTAGGGAACTCCCGCGGAGCAGCCCGACGATCGGGCGAAATCAAGGAGGAAAAATAATGGCAAGAAGTAAAATCAGAATCCGCTTGAAAGCTTTTGATCACAAAGTTCTTGATCAGAGCGCAAGCAAGATCGTAGAAACTGCCAAGAAGACTGGCGCTACCGTTTCCGGCCCAGTTCCGCTACCAACCGAAAAGGCAGTCTACACCGTTCTCCGTTCTCCACATGTCAACAAAGACAGCCGAGAACAGTTCGAAACCAGAACCCACAAACGTCTCATTGACATCACCGAACACACCAACAAGACTGTTGAAGCGTTGATGCGTTTGGATCTGCCAAGCGGCGTTGAAATCGAAATCAAATTATAATAGAAAAAGGAGGTGGCAGTTCGAATGAAAGCCATTTTAGGTAAGAAAATCGGGATGACTCAGATCTTTACGCCAGAAGGCGTCCTGGTCCCTGTGACCGTTGTTGCTGCAGGCCCTTGCGTAGTCACCCAGGTGAAAACAATTGATACTGACGGTTATAATGCTGTTCAGGTCGGCTTTGGCGATATCAAACCAGTTGCAGTCAACAAGCCTGCAAAGGGTCACTTCGACAAGGCCGGTGTAGCCGCTAGAAAATATCTCCGTGAGATCCACGTTGATGATCCATCTAGCTATAACAATGGTGACGAGATCAAAGCAGACGTTTTTGCTGAAGGCGAAGCCATCGACGTTTCCGGCGTCAGCAAAGGTAAAGGCTTTGCAGGTACCATTAAGCGCTACGGCCGCCATCGTGGGCCTATGACTCATGGTTCCAAACATAAGAGAAAAACCGGGTCTGTTGGCGCTGCCGGTCCTCATCACGTATTCAAAGGCCATTTGATGCCTGGGCGTGCTGGGAATAAGAACGTTACCGTTCAGAACCTTAAAGTCGTTAAGGTGGACGTTGAAAATAACCTGCTCTTGATCAAAGGCTCCATCCCTGGGGCAAAGAACAGCCTCGTGGTTGTCAAAGAAAGCGTTAAGAGCCATAAGTAAGGAAAGGAGGAGAATACATGCCAGTAATCAAAGTTAAGAATATGCAGGGTGCAGATGTTGAAGAACTGACTCTCAACGATGCGGTCTTTGGCATCGAACCAAACAAATCTGTTATGCATGAAGTTGTTGTAAGTTATTTGGCTGGCTTACGCAAAGGGACCCACAGCACGCTGTCCCGCGGCGAAGTCAGAGGCGGTGGCCGTAAGCCATGGCGCCAGAAAGGGACTGGCCGTGCACGTGCTGGTACGTCCCGTTCTCCATTGTGGCGCGGCGGTGCGATCATCTTCGGGCCAAAGCCTAGAAGCTATGAAACCCGCGTCAACAAAAAGAAAGTCTCCTTGGCAATGCGTTCTGCACTTTCCGACAAGGTGAGTGAAGATGCAATGGTCGTTGTCGATGCATTGACCTTCGAAGCACCAAAGACCAAGGAAATGATCAAAGTGCTCGAAGCACTTGGTACCGGTAAGAAAACATTGCTCGTTCTTCCTGAAGTAGACGAAGTTGTCATCAAGAGCGCTCGCAACATCGAAGGTGTGACACCAGTCACCGTAAGTGAACTCAACACCTATGCGATCCTGAACAATAACAGCCTCGTACTCACCAAGGATGCTGCCTTAAAGATTGAGGAGGTGTTGGCGTAATGAAATTGGCAAGAGAGATCATCATCAAACCAGTTGTCACTGAAAAGAGCGTTGACCTGATGCAGGATAACAAATACTGCTTCAAGGTTGCAAAAGATGCCAACAAGATCGAGATCAAAAATGCGATCGAAGAAATCTTCAAGGTGACAGTTGTTAATGTTAACACTGTGAACGTTCACGGTAAAATGAAGCGCATGGGCCGTACCCAGGGCAAGACTGCCAGCTGGAAAAAGGCTGTCGTGACACTCCGTGAAGGCGATAGCATTGAAGTCTTTGAAGGTCTTTAATAATTAAAGGAGGAACAAAATGGCACTGAGATCATTTAAGCCAACGTCTCCTGGTGTGCGTCAGATGACCGTTTCTTCTTTCGAAGAGATCACCACGACCAAGCCTGAGAAATCCCTGCTTGTACCGCTGAAGAAACATTCCGGCCGCAACAGCTATGGCCGTATCACTGTTCGTCATCATGGCGGCGGTCACAAGAGAAAATATCGTATCATTGATTTTAAGCGTTTGAAAGATGGCGTACCTGCTCGCGTAGCGACCATCGAATACGATCCAAACCGTTCCAGCCGTATCGCGCTGCTCCACTATTATGATGGTGAAAAGCGCTACATCATCGCTCCTGCTGGTCTGCAGGTCGGGGATGTCGTTTATTCCGGCCCTGAAGCGGATATCAAAACCGGCAATGCACTGCCACTCGCTAACATCCCAGTTGGTACCTTAGTCCACAACATCGAGCTGCATCCAGGCCGTGGCGGCCAGATCTGCCGCAGCGCCGGCGTTAGCGCTCAGCTCATGGCTAAGGAAGGCAAATATGCAATGCTGAGACTTCCTTCCGGTGAAGTTCGCAAGATCCTTCTTACCTGCCGTGCGACCATCGGTGTTGTTGGTAACGGTGAACACGCCAACATCAACATCGGTAAAGCAGGCCGCAGCCGTTGGATGGGCATCCGCCCTACCGTTCGTGGTTCTGTCATGAACCCTAACGATCACCCACACGGTGGTGGTGAAGGTCGTGCACCAGTCGGCCGCAAGTCCCCTGTCAGCCCTTGGGGTAAGGTTGCTCATGGTGGCAAGACCCGTAAGAAGAAGAACCTGAGCAACAAGTTCATCGTGACACCTAGAAAAGGCAAATAATAGCCGGACGTAATCGAAAGGAGGCCATTCATTCATGAGCAGATCTCTCAAAAAAGGACCTTATGTTGATGAAAAGCTCTACAACAAGGTCGTAGCAATGAATGAAAGCAATGAAAAATCTGTGATCAAGACCTGGTCACGTTCATCCACCATTTTCCCTGAATTCATCGGTCATACATTTGCCGTTCACGATGGCAGAAAGCACATCCCAGTGTATGTGACCGAAGATATGGTCGGACATAAACTCGGCGAATTCGCACCAACCCGTACCTACAAAGGTCACGCTGGTGACGAAAAATCCAGTCGTTCTCGATAAGCAGAAAGGAGGAAATTTATAGTGGAAGCAAAAGCATGTGCAAAACACATTAGAATCTCGCCTCGCAAAGCTCGTCAGGTCGTTGATCTGATCCGCGGCAAGAGCGTTCAGGAAGCTTACAGTATTTTGAAATTCACTCCACATAAAGGTTCTGCGATCGTAACGAAGGTGTTAAAATCCGCTGTTGCAAATGCAGAGCACAACTATGATATGGATGTTGAAAATCTCGTCGTAAGTACCGCCTATGTTGATCAGGGCCCAACCATCAAGCGCTACAAACCACGCGCCATGGGCCGCGCTGACGGTATCAAGAAGAGAACCAGCCACATCACCATTATGGTAAGCGAAAGATAAGGAGGAATACTGTGGGACAGAAAGTAAATCCAATTGGCATTCGTGTTGGTGTCATCCGCGATTGGGATGCTAGATGGTATGCCGATGATAAAAACTATGTCGATCTCCTCCATGAAGACTTCAAAGTCCGTAAATTCGTCAAGACGAAACTTTTCGACAGCGGTATTGCTAGAATCGTCATTGAACGTACCGGTACGACCAAGATCAAAGTTACCATCCATACTGCAAAACCTGGTATCGTAATCGGCCGCAATGGTTCCGCGATCGAAGTTCTTCGTGGGGAACTTGAAAAACTTACCGGCAAGTCTGTTTCTATCAGCGTTGTCGAAGTTAAACATCCAGAAGCCAATGCTCAGCTCGTTGCTGAATCCATCGCGCAGGCACTTGAAAACCGTGTTGCCTATCGTCGTGCAATGAAGCAGCACATCCAGAGAGCAACCAAATCCGGCGCTCAGGGTATCAAGATCAGCTGCGCAGGCCGCCTCGCCGGCGCTGATATCGCCCGTACCGAATGGGCTACTGAAGGTAAAGTGCCACTGCACACCCTTCGTGCCGATATCGATTATGGTTTCTATGAAGCAGATACCACCTATGGTAAGATTGGTATCAAAGTATGGATTTACAATGGTGAAATCCTTGATGACAGCAAAGAAGGAGGACGCTAATTATGTTAATGCCAAAGAGAACTAAATGGCGTCGCCCACACCGCAGAAAACTCGGTGGGGAAGCACATAAAGGCACTAAAGTCACCTACGGTGATTTTGGTCTGCAGGCTACCACTGGCGCCTGGGTCACCAGCCGCCAGATCGAAGCTGCCCGTATCGCGATGACCCGTTATATCAAACGTGGTGGTAAAGTTTGGATCAAGATCTTCCCAGACCAGCCAGTCACTGCTAAGCCAGCAGAAGTCCGCATGGGTTCCGGGAAAGGTGCTCCTGACTACTGGGTAGCGATCGTTAAACCGGGCCGCGTGATGTTCGAAGTCAGCGGTGTACCTGAAGAAGTTGCTCGCGAAGCACTTCGCCTGGCTATGCATAAGCTGCCTTGCAAGTGCAAGTTTGTTAAAAGGGAAGAAATGGAGGCTGTTGCTAATGAAGGCTGAAACCTTAAGAGAACTCTCCACTGAAGAGTTGAACAAGAAGGTTGTAGAACTTAAAGAAGAACTCTTTAACCTGCGTTTTCAGATGGCTACCGGCCAACTCGAAAACCCTATGCAGCTGAAGCAGGTTAGAAAAGATATCGCTAGAGCAAAGACAGTGATCCGTGAACGCGAGATCGCTGCTCAGGCGTGAGTATAAGGAGGAAATAAAGTGGCAGAACGTAACCATAGAAAAGTACGTATTGGCATTGTTAGTTCCGACAAAATGGACAAAACAATTGTTGTTGATGTTGATAGTCCTCGCCGCCATCCTCTCTATGGAAAGCTTGCGAAGAATACCAAACATTTCAAAGCCCATGACGAGCTCAACGAGGCTAAAGTCGGGGACCGCGTAAAGATCATGGAAACCCGTCCTTTGTCCAAGACTAAAAGATGGCGCCTCGTCGAAATCCTTGAAAAGGCACCGATCGTTTAAGGCATCGTAAGCTCGAAAGGAGGAAAGCTCGCAATGATTCAACAAGAAACCAGACTTAAAGTCGGTGATAACACTGGCGCGAAGGAACTCCTTTGTATCCGCGTGCTTGGCGGTACAAAGCGTCGCTATGCTTCCGTAGGTGACATCATCGTTTGTGCAGTTAAAGAAGCAACACCCGGTGGCGTTGTCAAGAAGGGCGACGTTGTAAAGGCTGTCGTTGTCCGCACCACCCGTCCAGTGAAACGTCCAGATGGCTCCTACATTCGCTTCAGCGAAAACGCAGCTGTCATCATCAAAGAAGACAAGAGCCCAAGAGGAACCCGTATCTTTGGGCCTGTTGCCAGAGAGCTTCGTGATAAAGACTTCATGAAGATCGTCAGCCTGGCACCTGAAGTACTTTAATCCCCCGGAGGTGAATATAGTGCCTAAAATGAAAATTCGCAAAGGTGACGAAGTCATCGTCATTTCTGGTAAAGATAAAGGTAAGATCGGTAAGGTTATCAAGGCTCTGCCAGACGTTCAGCGCGTCATCGTAGAAGGCGTTGCTGTTGCTAAGCGCCACACCAAACCATCCCAGTCCAATCCTCAGGGCGGGATCATCGACAAACCAATGCCAATTCACGTCTCCAATGTCATGGCTTATGATTCAGCCAACAAAAAGGGGTCCCGTATCGGCTACAAGTTTGTTGACGGCAAGAAGGTCCGCTTCCTGAAGTCGAGCGGCAAAGAGTATTAATAGGGAGGAGGTCTACCAGTGGCTAGATTAAAAGATAAATATATCGCAGAGATCGCGCCTGCTATGCAGGAAAAGTTTGGCTATACCAACGTCATGGCCATTCCAAAGCTTGAAAAGATCACCATCAACATCGGCTTGGGTGAAGCAGTAGACAACCCTAAGGCTCTTGATGGCGCTGTTGACGATATCACTCGTATCGCTGGTCAGAAACCAGTCGTTACACGTGCTAAAAAATCCATCGCAGGTTTCAAGATCCGTGAAGGCATGCCAATCGGCGTTAAAGTGACCCTTCGCGGTGATCGTATGTATGAATTCGTAGATCGCTTGTTTAACATCGCGCTGCCTCGCGTTAGAGACTTTCACGGTGTATCTGGCAAAAGCTTCGATGGTCGCGGCAACTACAGCCTCGGCTTGACCGAACAGCTGATTTTCCCAGAGATCGATTATGACAAGATTGATAAGATCAGAGGTATGCAAGTCGTATTTACCACGACCGCTAAAACGGACGAAGAAGGTAAAGAGCTCCTGAAGATGCTCGGCATGCCTTTCGCAGGTTAACAGGAGGTAAGAATAGTGGCCAAGACATCCAAGATTGTCCATAAGAAACCTAAATACAAAGTACGTGAACATAACAGATGCAAAGTCTGCGGACGTCCACACGGGTACATGAGAAAGTTCGGCCTTTGCCGTGTATGCTTCCGTGAACTGGCTAGCAAAGGTGAACTGCCAGGCGTAACCAAGTCCAGCTGGTAAGCATCGATTCGGAAGGAGGTCATCATTTAATGGTAATGTCAGATCCAATCGCGGATTTCTTAACTCGTATCCGCAATGCAAACATGCAGATGCATGATAAAGTAGAAATTCCTGCTTCTAAGACCAAAGTCAAACTCGCTGAGATCCTCAAATCTGAAGGTTTCGTCAAGGACTTTGAAGTAGTTGATGATAGTGTTCAGGGCAAGATCGTTGTCACCCTGAAATATGGTCCAAACCGTGAACGTGTTATCAGCGGCCTGAAGAGAATCTCTAAGCCAGGTCTGAGACGTTATTGCAAGAGCGATAATGTTCCTAAAGTGCTCGGCGGCCTCGGGATCGCCATCATCTCCACCAACAAGGGGATCATGACCGATAAGGAAGCTCGCAAAGCAGGCCTCGGCGGCGAAGTCATCTGCTACGTTTGGTAATCTTGTCTTAGGAGGGTAAAATATGTCTCGTATTGGTAAACTTCCAGTTGCCATCCCGGATGGCGTTACTGTCGAAATCTCCGAAGACAACGTTGTTACCGTCAAAGGTGCAAAGGGCGAACTGACCAAGGCTCTGCATCCTGATATGGTAATCAAAGCTGAAAACGGAGAAGTGACCGTCGCTTGCCCAAATGGCGACGTTAAAAACTATAATGCACTTTGGGGCTTGACCCGCAGCCTGATCAACAACATGGTTGTTGGTGTGACCGAAGGTTACTCCAAGACTCTGACCATGAAGGGTGTCGGTTACAGAGCAGCGATGCAGGGCAATAAGCTCGTCATCAGCGCTGGTTATTCCCACCCGGTTGAAATGGAACCAGTTGATGGTATTACTTTTGAAGTGCCTGAACAGACCAAGATCATTGTCAAAGGTATTGACAAGCAGCTCGTTGGTGCGATCGCAGCTGATGTTCGCAACGTACGTCCACCAGAACCTTACAAAGGCAAAGGGATCCGCTACGAAGGCGAAGTTGTTAAGATCAAAGCTGGTAAGACTGGCACGAAGTAATGGCGGGAAAGGAGTGAACCGTTTTGAAAAAAGAATATCCTAGAAAGAAAATTCGGACCCATAAGCATAAAAGACTGCGCTACCGCATTGTGGGCACCCCTGAACGTCCTCGCCTTGCAGTGTTCCGCAGCGCAAAGCACATTTATGCTCAGATCATCGATGACACCAAAGGCATCACGCTTTGCAGTGCATCGACCTTGACCGTAGAAACTGAAGGCACCAAGACCGATGCCGCAAAGGCAGTTGGCGCTGCAGTTGCTCAAAAGGCACTCGAAGCTGGTATCACCAAGGTCGTGTTCGACCGTGGCGGCAACATCTATCATGGCCGTATCAAAGCCCTGGCTGAAGGTGCTCGCGAAGCTGGCTTAGAATTCTAATAGACGGCGAAGGAGGGAAAAACGTGACAAGAGAAATTATTGATGCAAGTGTACTTGATTTAGAAGAACGTGTTGTTACCATCAACCGCGTTGCAAAGGTTGTTAAAGGTGGTACCCGCTTCAGCTTCAGCGCACTCGTCGTTGTAGGCAATGGCGACGGCATCGTCGGCGTTGGCATGGGTAAGGCGAAGGAAGTTCCTGAAGCCATCCGCAAAGGCGTTGAAGATGCGAAGAAGAACCTCGTTCGCGTACCTATCGTTGAAGGCGGCACTATTCCTCATGAAACCGTTGGCCGTTTCGGCGCAGCCCGTGTCATGCTGAAGCCTGCTTCCGAAGGTACTGGGGTTATCGCAGGCGGCGCTGTACGTGCAGTTGCTGAATTGGCAGGGATCTCCAACATCCTTACCAAGTCTCTGCGCTCCGACAACCAGATCAATATCGTACGTGCAACGATGGCAGGTCTTCAGAGCATGAAGAGTGCAGAACAGGTTGCCAAACTTCGTGGCAAGACTGTTGAAGAGATCTTAGGCTAAGGAGGTCTATGATGGCAGAATTGAAAATCACTTTAACCCGCAGCGTGATCGGTGCCAGTGAAGCTCAAAGAAAAGTCGTTAAGGCGCTTGGCTTAGGCAAAACCAACAGCACTGTGGTACGTCCTGATAATGCTTCTATCCGCGGCATGGTCAATAAAGTTGGCCATCTCGTGAGTGTAGAAGAGATCAACTGATTAGGAGGTGACGTTACATGAAACTGAATGAATTACAACCAGCTGAAGGTTCCAAACACGCTTTGAAGCGTAAAGGCCGTGGGATCGGTTCCGGTCTCGGTAAGACTTCCGGTAAAGGTCATAAGGGTCAGAAGGCACGTTCCGGCGGCGGCAAAGGCCCTGCATTTGAAGGTGGCCAGACCCCTATCCAACGTCGTCTCCCAAAACGTGGTTTTAGCAATGCGAAGTTCAAAACCACTTACTCCATCATCAACGTTTCTACTCTTGATGCATTCGAAGCTGGCACGGTTGTTACCCCTGAAAGCCTCGTAGAATGCGGAAAAGTAAAACAGATGAAAAATGGCGGTGTAAAGATCCTTGGTAATGGCGAGATCACTAAAGCCCTTACTGTTAAGGCTCAGGCATTCAGCGCTTCTGCAAAAGAAAAGATCGAAGCTGCTGGTGGCACCGCAGAGGTTATTGACTAATGTTAGAGACCTTGCGTGACGCCCTTAAAACTCAAGAAATGCGCAAGAAGATCCTCTTTACATTACTGATGTTCTTGGTCTTCCGCATTGGGAGTCACATTCCGGTCCCGGGCATTGACAAAACACAGATCGCAGCGCTGATCGATCAGATCAAAATGCTGGGTTTCTTTGATACCATTTCTGGTAGCGCTTTGAAGAATGTTTCCATTTTTGCGATGAGCATCACCCCTTACATTAATGCGTCGATCATCATCCAGCTCCTGACGGTCATTTTTCCTCGTCTGGAAGCGATCGCAAAGGATGATCGTAAGAAGATCGTTGAATATACTCGTTACCTGACTGTCGGCCTTGGCTTTGTCCAGGCACTTGGGATGGCGTTCTACTTCCGTTCAACTGGTGCCATGTCTGACAGTTCGGTCATGAGCATGATCATCGTCATCCTTTCCCTGACAGCCGGTACTGCCGCGCTGATGTGGATCGGTGAACTGATCACAGAAAAAGGCATTGGTAATGGGATCAGCTTGATCATTTTTGCTGGGATTGTTTCCCGCATCCCAAGTGGTGCTGCATATCTGATCGAGTACGCACAGCAGGGCGCCATGAACATTGTGTTCGTTCTGTTGTTCCTGATCATCGCGCTCGCAGCGATCATCTGTGTGATCATTGTTAACCAGGGCGAACGCCGCGTGCCAGTGCAATACGCAAAACGTGTTGTTGGCCGTAAAATGTATGGTGGCCAGTCCACTCATATTCCTATCAAAGTAAACTCTGCCGGGGTCATCCCTGTCATCTTCGCGATGAGTCTGATGTTCCTTCCTGGCACGATCGCAAGCTTTTTCCCTGACAATGCAGCAGCTAGCTGGATCAGCCAGAACTTTAGCTTCACCAATGTGGGCTACAACCTGATCTATGCTGTATTGATCATCTTCTTCACCTACTTCTATTCTTCAATTACCTTCAACCCAATCGACGTGGCTGATAACATCCGCAAAAACGGTGGGTTCATCCCTGGCATTCGTCCAGGCCGCCCAACCAGCGAATATATCATGAAAGTCATGAGTCGTATCACCTTCTTTGGCGGTCTGTTCCTTGCAGCGATCGCTGTACTGCCAGCCATTTTAATGGGTGTAGCAAGTATGGACCTGTACTTCGGCGGTACCTCTCTGTTGATTGTCGTTGGTGTTGCAATTGACACAATGAAGCAGATTGAGTCCAACATGATGATGAGAAACTACGAAGGCTTTATGAAATAAAAATAGAGGGTGAGAAAATGCATATTTTACTAATGGGCCCTCCGGGTGCAGGTAAAGGCACCCAGGCTGATGAACTGAAAAAGATTCTCGATATCCCACATATCTCTACAGGTGATATGTTCAGAAAAGCACAGGCAGACGAAACCCCACTTGGTCTTGAAGCAAAAGGTTACATGGATCGTGGGGAACTCGTACCGGATGAGGTGACGATCGGCATCGTTCGTGAACGCCTCGCCGAAGAGGATTGCAAAAAAGGGTTCATCCTTGATGGTTTCCCACGCACCGTTGCTCAGGCAGATGCACTGGATCAGATCATGAAGGATCTTGGCTACAAGCTGGATGGGGCACTTGATATCGAAGTTCCGCTGGACAAGCTCGTTGCGAGACTGACCGGCCGCCGTATCTGCCCAACCTGCAAAGCCTCCTATCATATGCTTTTCAATCCACCTAAGGTTGAAGGGGTATGCGATAATGATGGTAGCGCCTTGTATCAGCGTGATGATGACACTGAAGAGACTGCCCAGAACAGACTTTCCGTCTATGAAAAGAACACAGCGCCACTCATTGCATATTACAAGGAAAAAGGCGATTTGATCCCTGTCAATGGCGATCAAGACATGGCCCTCGTTACGAAAGAGATCATGCAGAAGTTGGGGCAGGAAGCATGATCACAATTAAATCTCCTCACGAAATCGATTTAATGCGTGAAGCGGGCCGCATCGTTGCCGAGACTCATCAATTATTGGAAGAGTCTTTACGACCAGGCATGAGCACGCTCGAGCTTGATGAGATCGCTGAAAGATACATTCGCAGCAAAGGTGCGATCCCTTCCTTCAAGAACTATTGTGGGTTTCCAGGATCCATCTGCGCTTCGATCAATGAAGTTGTTGTGCATGGTATCCCTTCTCGAGACATTATCGTCCGAGAAGGGGATATCATCAGCTTCGATGTGGGCGCCATTCTCAATGGCTACCATGGCGATGCTGCCCGCACAGTGGCTTGCGGTCAGATCAGTGAGACAGCTCAGAAGTTGATCGATGATACCAAAGAGAGCTTCTTCCGTGGTATGGAGCAGGCTGTCGAAGGTAATCGTCTGTCAGATATTGGTCATGCCGTGCAGGTCTATGCCGAAGAGCGTGGATATGGCGTTGTACGCGATTTCTGCGGTCATGGCATCGGCACTAAAATGCACGAAGATCCGCAAATACCAAATTATGGGAAGCCGGGACATGGTCCTCGCCTGAAAGTCGGCATGTGTTTGGCCGTAGAACCGATGATCAACCTCGGTACATACGAAGTTGAGGTTCTCGGGGATAACTGGACGACTGTGACTTTGGATGGTAAGCTTTCCTGTCATTATGAAAACACCATCGCAATCACCAAAGATGGTCCAGTGATTTTAACCGCCCTATAAAAAAGGAGGACAAACATGAGTAAAGACGTTATTGAGCTTCAAGGCACAGTTGTTGAATCTCTACCGAATGCCATGTTTAAGGTCGAACTTGAAAACGGTTATACCATTTTGGCTCATATCAGCGGAAAGATTCGTATGAACTTTATTAAGATCCTGCCAGGCGACCGTGTGACTGTTGAACTGTCACCTTACGATCTGACCCGTGGCAGAATCACCTATAGATTTAAGTAAAAACCCGAGTTTCTCACAAGGAGGCTTCATAATATGAAAGTTAGAGCATCCGTAAAACCGATGTGTGAAAAATGCAAGGTCATCAAGCGCAAAGGTCGCGTCATGGTGATCTGTGAAAACCCAAAGCATAAGCAAGTACAAGGCTAATCATTCCCCAGGAGGTGCATTAAATGGCAAGAATTGCTGGTATCGACCTGCCAAGAGATAAACGTATCGTTATCGGTCTTACCTATATATATGGCATCGGCGGCCCTACCGCTGAAAAACTCGTTGCAGAAGCTGGTATCAATCCTGACACCCGTGTACGTGATCTGACGGATGAAGAGGAAGAAAAACTTCGTCGTCTGATCGACGACTATACCGTCGAAGGGGATCTTCGTCGTGAAGTCAGCCTCAACATCAAGCGTCTGACTGAGATCGGCTGCTATCGTGGCATCCGCCATAGAAGAGGTCTTCCTGTTCGTGGTCAGAAGACTAAGACCAACGCAAGAACCCGTAAGGGTAAAAAGTCTTCTGCAGCCGGCACGCGTAAAAAGTAATAGGGGTGAGACAAAGTGGCAAAACCAAGAAAAACGACTCGCGTTCGTCGTAAAGAACGTAAAAATATTGAAAAAGGCGTTGCTCATATCAAGAGCAGCTTTAACAATACGCTCGTTACCATCACCGACGTGAATGGGAATGCGATCAGCTGGGCAAGTGCTGGTGGCATGGGCTTCCGTGGTTCTCGTAAGAGCACCCCATACGCTGCGCAGGTTGCTGCTGAAACCGCTGCAAAGGCTGCTATGGAACATGGCCTTAAAGAGATCGAATGTCTCGTAAAGGGTCCTGGCTCCGGCCGCGAAGCTGCGATCCGTGCATTGCAGGCAGCAGGTCTCGAAGTCAGCATGATCAAGGACGTTACGCCAATCCCACACAATGGCTGCCGTCCACCAAAACGCAGAAGAGTATAAGGAGGGTTCAATAGAATGGCAAGAAACAGAGAACCAATCGTAAAAAGATGCCGTGCTTTGGGCATTTCTCCTGCAGAACTCGGTTACAGCAAAGAATCTAACCGTGAACCAAAGAGAATGCGTAAAAAACAGAGCGAATATGGCATGCAGTTGCAGGAAAAGCAGAAAGCCAAATTCATCTATGGCGTCATGGAAAAGCCTTTCAGAAACTACTTCGAAAAAGCGAAAAAGCTCGAAGGTCCTGCTGGTGAAAACCTCATCATCATGCTCGAACAGCGTTTCGACAATGTTGTTTTCCGCGCTGGTTTCGGTAAGACTCGCCGTGAATGCCGTCAGATGGTTGTTCATAACCACTTCACCATCAATGGTAAGAAGGCCAACATTCCTTCCATGCAGGTCAAGGTTGGCGATGTTATCCAGATGAAAGAGAAGAGCGCCAACTCTCCACATTTCAAAGAATTTCTGGACAATCAGGATCTTGCACACATTCCATCCTGGATGGAACTGGATGCTGCAAACCATAGCGTAAAGATCGTTGCAGTTCCAAAGCGCGAAGAGATCGACATTCCTGTCAATGAACAGATGATCGTCGAATTGTACAACAAGTAATCCTTTAGCATCGTAGCAATCTGCAGAGCCTATCACATGGGAGGATTATGAATGATTGAAATAGAAAAGCCACGCATTGAATGTGTTGAGCAGAGTGATGACAATACCTATGGCAAATTCGTTGTCGAACCACTTGAACGAGGCTATGGTGTCACGTTGGGCAACTCCCTGCGCCGTATCCTCTTATCCTCTATTCCAGGGGCAGCAGTCACATCCATTAAAATTGATGGTGTTTTGCATGAATTCTCGACTGTTCCCGGTGTAAAAGAAGACGTTGCTGAGATCATCCTCAACATCAAATCTCTGGCACTGAAGAGCAGCTCTGATGAACCACAGATCATCATCATCGATGCTACTGAAGAAGGCGAGATCACTGCTGGTGACATCATCACCACAGACGCCGTTGAAGTGTTGAACAAGGATTTACACATCGCCACTTTGGATACAAACAGTCGTTTGTATATCGAAATGGTTGTTGAAACTGGACGTGGCTATGTGTCAGCAGATAAGAATAAGAAGGAAGGACTGCCGATCGGTACCATTCCAATCGATTCTATCTACACGCCTGTGCACAAGGTCAACTTCTCCATCGATGCGACCCGTGTTGGTAACAACACCGAATATGATAAGTTGACGATCGAGATTGAATGTAATGGCAACATCAAACCTGCCGATGCCCTGTCTTTGGCAGCGCGCATTCTTGTCGATCATCTGCAGCTGTTCATTGGCCTGAATGATAACATGCGTGACATGCAGGTCATGATCGAGAAGGAAGAGGAAGAAAAAGATAAAGTTCTCGATATGACCATCGAAGAACTCGATCTTTCCGTCCGTTCCTACAACTGCTTGAAGCGTGCAGGCATCAATACGGTGCTTGAGCTGACACAGAAGAGCAAAGACGACATGATGAAGGTGCGCAATCTTGGGAAGAAGTCTCTCGAAGAGGTTCAGAAGAAGATGGCCGCCCTCGGTTTGTCATTAAAATCTAACGAGGAATAATAAGGAGGTTCAGGGATGAATCATCGTAAAATCGGGACTGACAGCGCACATCGCCGTGCGATTCTCCGTAATATGACCACTTCCGTGCTGATGCACGGCAAAGTGGAGACCACCGAAGTCAAGGCGAAGGAAGTTCGTCGTATGGTGGATAAAATGATCACCTTAGGTAAGAAAGGTGACCTCGCTGCTTACCGTCAGGCTAACAGCTATCTCATGGACGAAGACGTTGCTTACAAGCTCTTCCACGAGATCGCACCTGCTTACAAAGACCGCAATGGCGGTTACACCCGCGTGCTGAAGACTGGCTTCCGCCGCGGCGATGCAGCGCCAATGGCAATTCTTGAGCTCGTATAAGAGAATGAGAGAGGACCTGGGATGTTATCCCGGGTCCTCTTTTTTGCTGAAGACATGAAAGGTTCGGACGATGAAAATGAATGGTTGTGGATGACCCTGCACGGGGGATCACTCGTTCATACATCTGCTGGTCCCCTTGCTTTTATATATCGAAGCTGACTTTCGGCGCGCTTTTTGCGCGTTTTTTATTGTTTACAGGACCATATCGGGTATAATAAGATAGTGACACAACAGACAGATCATGAAATGAAAGAAGGGTTTCATGTGATCGATATACAGAATCTTTCGCACATCTATCACCAGGGTTCAGAGACAGAAGTGCGGGCACTGAACCATATCAATCTTCACATCGATGATGGCGAGCATGTCGCTGTGCTGGGGCGTAATGGCTGCGGCAAATCTACGCTGGCCAAGCATCTCAACGGGCTGCTCCTGCCGACTGAAGGGGTTGTTATGGTTGACGAATACGATACGCGGGACGAGGCCCATGCGCTGGATATCCTGCAGCGCGTGGGGATGGTCTTTCAGAATCCAGACAATCAGTTAGTGGCAACGACCGTTATGGAAGAGATCGCCTTTGGTCCGGAGAATCTCGGCCTGCCGCGGGAGAAGATCCTTGAGCGCCTTGAAGAGGCGCTGCATATGGTACAGATGGAAGATTTTCGTGACGCCATGCCTCATCATCTCAGCGGCGGGCAAAAGCAGCGCATCGCCATCGCCGGCATCATTGCCATGCGTCCGCAGACCATTGTTTTCGATGAACCGACTGCGATGCTCGATCCTGATGGCCGCAGCGAGGTCATCCATACGATGCTGCGGCTCAATAAGGAGGAAGGTATGACGATCGTCAATATCACTCACTTTATGGAGGAAGCGGTGCTGGCAGACCGTGTGATCGTGATGGATGACGGCGACATCGTCATGCAGGGGACGCCGCGCCAGATCTTTACCCACGTGGATGAACTGCGGGCCCTGCATCTGGATGTGCCGCCGGTGACAGAAGTTGCTGTTCGGCTGCACGAAAAATATCCGTTCATCCCTCGGGATGTCTTAACGATCGATGAAATGGTGGATGTATTATGTCATTAGAACTGCAAAATGTATCCTATATCTATAATGCTGGAGGACTGGAAGAAACCCGCGCCCTGACAGATGTCTCCTTTACTATCCCCGATCATAGCTTTGTCGGTCTTGTCGGCCACACTGGCAGCGGTAAATCGACGCTGGTGCAGCTGATGAACGGGCTGCTCAAACCGACCAGCGGTCGTGTGCTGGTGGACGGATTTGACCTTTCGGACAAGAGTAAAGAGGTGCGCGAGCGCCGCAAGCAGGTAGGGCTGGTCTTTCAGTATCCCGAATATCAGCTTTTTGAGGAGACCATTGCCAAGGACATTGCCTTTGGCCCAATGAACCAGGGCCTCGACGAAGCGGAACAGGAAGTGCGCGTGCGCGAGGCGATGGCGCTGGTCGATTTGGATTATGAGACATGGAAGGACCGTTCACCTTTTGAGATCAGTGGTGGTCAGAAACGGCGCGTGGCTATTGCTGGTATTGTAGCGATGCGCCCACGCTATCTGATCCTCGATGAACCGACAGCGGGTCTTGATCCGCTGGGGCGTGACCGCATCCTTGAAGCGATCTATAGTCTCTACGAGCAGAGCGATATGAGCATCATCCTTGTCAGTCACAGCATGGACGATGTGGCACGTTATGCCAATTATATGGTGGTGATGAACCATGGCACAAAGGTGACAGAAGGACCGACAGAGGACGTCTTCGCACAGGCTGATATGCTTGAAGAGATCCACCTTGGGATCCCTTCTGTGATGGCGCTTTTGCGTGCGCTAAAGAAACAGGGCCTTGATGTGCCGACGAATGCGCTCAATGTTGAAGAAGCGTGCCGCATCATCGATGTGGCGCTTGAGGCGCGAAAGGGGGCGCGATCATGCTAAAGGATATCACCATCGGTCAGTATGTTAAAGGCGATTCGATCCTGCACCGGCTGGACCCACGCACGAAGATCTTCGGCATGCTGGCGATCATGGTGGCGCTTTTTGTGGTCAATCAATGGTTTGGCCTGGTCTATGCCGGTGTCGTAGTGATGGCGATCCTTTTGGCCAGCAAGGTGCCGCTGAAGTTCTATTTCAGAGGGATCCGTCCCCTGCTCTTTATCCTTGTTTTTACAGCACTGATCCAGATCTTCTTTACGCCGGGCACGGTGCTTTGGCAGTGGAAGTTTCTGCATATCACAGCGGAAGGCATACGTATGGCAGTCTTCCTCTGCGTGCGCCTGATCCTTCTGGTGATGACGACGAGTGTGCTGACCCTTACAACGACGCCGATCGTTCTCACCGACGCGGTGGAAAATCTGCTTTCGCCGTTCAAGCGCATCGGTGTGCCGGCCCATGAGCTGGCGATGATGATGACGATCGCGCTGCGCTTTATCCCAACGCTGATCGATGAAACGGACAAGATCATGAAGGCGCAGGCGGCGCGCGGCGCGTCCTTCGATGAAGGCGGGCTGATGGACCGTGCGCGGGCACTCTTGCCGATCCTTGTACCGCTTTTTCTCAGTGCCATCAATCGTGCCAATGAGTTGGCGATGGCTATGGAAGCGCGCTGCTATCATGGCGGCGAAGGGCGTACGCGTCTGCATGAGCTGCGCTATGAGACCCGCGATCGCGTGGCAGGCATCGTACTTGTGGTGATACTTGTCCTGGCGGCGCTGACAAGGTGGGTGGTCTTATGACGGTGTACAAGCTCACGATGAGCTATGATGGCGCAGGCTTTTCCGGCTTTCAGCGCCAGAGTGATGAAGACCTGCTTACTGTACAGGGATTGTTGGAAGCAACCTTCAGTGAGCTCTTCGGAGAGCGGGTGAAGCTGCATGGCGCCGGACGCACCGATGCAGGGGTGCATGCCCGGGCACAGATCGCCCACGTGTGTTCCGGCCGTACGATTCCGCCGGAGCGGCTGCGCTATGCTCTTAACAGGGCACTGCCGCCGAGTCTGGTGATCACGGATGTATCAGTGGCGGATGCGGGCTTTCATGCGCGAAAATGTGCCATCGGCAAATGGTACAGCTACCGTATCTACAATGCACAGACGCCGCCGGCCCTGGGACATGGATATTTCACTCATATCCCGCAGCCCCTTGACCGCGAACTTTTCGAAGAGGCCCTTGCCTGCTATCTTGGGCACCACGATTTTGAAGGCTTCTGCGGACGTGGTGCGACGGTCCAGACGTTTGACCGCACCCTCTATCTGGCAAAATGCTGTGTCGACAGGTGCGACCCTGCCTGGTGGCAGGTACATTTTGTCGGTGACGGTTTTCTGCGCAAAATGGTCCGCAATCTGATCGGTACTGCTGTTGACATTGCACTGGGCCGGCGGCCGTTGTCTGCCATCGAGCGTGCCCTGACCAGCGGCGACCGCAGTCAGGCTGGACCGACTGCAGCAGCCTGCGGGCTGACGATGGAAGAGGTCTTCTATGAGGAAGCGACGCTCGCTGAGCGGCTCGCGCAGCTCGAACGGCTGCCGGATGACCGGGTGGCGCCGCTTTTGGCAGATCCGCTCATGATCTGAGCAGGTCCCTGGATCCCCTTGACATCCCCTGGGGAATCCAGCATAATCTTTATAGCTGAATCTACTATGAAAGGGGCACAATATTGTGGCGTTATTACGGCCTTTACGGGTGGCAGGCACGGTTCTTGTCGCACTGACCATCCTTTGCTTTTTTATATTGCCGGCGGGTACCGTGCCAATGGCTGTTCAGGCGGTCTGTGCTGGACTTGCGGCGCTGGTGCTTCTGGCCCTTATCGTGCTGACACTTGTTAAATCACGGCGGTTTTCCGGCTTTGTGCAGGTATTACTCTATCTTTCGCTGGTGCTAGTGATCGCTGGCGGCTTTGGTTCGCAGATGTTCAGCAGTGCCGTCTATGTGCCGCTTGCTGAAGGGGAGACCGTGGCGCTCAGCGGCCTTGGCATGAATGATTATCAGCTCACGCTGGCACCATCTGACCAGGAAACGGCGGCTGCCGGCGGATTTGAGATCGTGCTGACCCGTCCGGATCTTGTCTCCGTGCATGAAACGATCTCTCAGACGGAACCACTCGTTTATGATGGCATTGAAGTGCATCCGGTGCTCTCTGACGGCGGCCAGCTGGTCTTTTTCGTGAAGTATGACTGGTGCCGGCATCTGATCTGGGCAGGCAGTATCCTGTTTTTGATCAGTCTTGGCCTGAGTGCGCTGCCGGCTGTGCGAAGAAGGAGGAATGAGGCATGCTGATGACGGTCCTGTTCTATATCATCGTGGTCTGCTTTGCGCTGGCGCTGATCGCCTGGTCAGCGAGTGAGCTTATGCACGTCTGGCAGGCCGGTGTGATCATGAGCCTGCTTTTCCTTGCTGGCACGGTGGTGCTGGTGGTGCGTTTGGTCGCGCAGGCGATCACTGGTGATGTGTTGGCCGGTGAAGGCATCTGGATGCTCTTCGCACTTGTCTTTGCTGCCGCCTGTCTCTATCTGCACTTCAGACTCTTTGGCACGATGGTGATGCCAGTGGCAGCGGTGATCCTGGTGGCGCTTGAGATGCTCCAGCATATGGGACACTGGCCGGCTCTTGGTATCGCCTTGCCGCTGGAAGGGCAGCCCTGGCTGGGTGCAGCCATCGCTCTGGCGATGATCGGGCTTGCCCTGGCGCTCGCCTGTGCCATCCTCGCAGTGAGCGTATTGAGCCGACGTGGTCGTTTATCAGAAGCGGAGCGCCTGGAAGCAGCACTTGAAGAGATCGAAGATGAAGCGGCGTTCCGGGCGCACAGCCTGCGGGTGCAGTTCATCGATGTCACGCGCAGGATGCCGCGCGTGCTCTCACATCTTGCCTGGTGGGCGCTGGCCGCGCTGACTTTCGCTCTGGGGGCTTATGTGCTCTGGTGCCATACGCTCTTTGGCAGTTATTGGATCTGGCAGCCGCTCTTTGCACTTGCCGCCGCAGCCTGGGTGCTGCTCTTCTGTGGCAAGGATATGCTCTTTGCACGGAGCATCTGAGGAAATATATTATAAAAAACGCAGCGATCTGACGTGCCCCCAATAATTTGGACACCCGAATTATTGGGGGTATTTCTATTGTCAAAATTAACCAGACAACAAAAACTCGACATATATGCCAAACGCCAGGCAGGCCATACCATCTCACAACTTGCTCTTGAATATGGCATTAACAAAAGTGGGATCGAGTATCTCTGTCGCCTCATTGACAAACATAGCCCGGACATTCTTCGGCAAGATAAAAACCGCTATTATTCGTCCAGCCTTAAACTTCAGATCATCAATCGCGTTCTCATCGACCACCAAGGCATCCGCTCAACTGCTATCGAATTTGGTCTCCCAGATCCTGGTCTGCTTCGCAGTTGGATCCGTTCCTACAAAGCCAATGGATATGTTATCATAGAGAAAAAACGTGGGAGGCCTACGACTATGAAACAACATCCAAAACCATCCATCAAACCTTACGACGATATGACTCCAGAGGAAAAGGTTAAATATCTTGAAGAAAAAAATCTCTATCTGGAAGCTGAGAACGCTTACTTAAAAAAATTACGAGCCGTGGTTCAAGCGCGGAAGGAGCGTGAACAGAAGAAAAAGTGATCGTCGTTTCTGAACTACGGCAAATGTTTCCGCTCAAATTCTTACTCAAGATCGCTCATCTCAGTCGTTCTACGTACTATTATCAGTTCAGTAAGAAAGACAAGGATGAAAAGAACAAAGACCTTATGCAGCTCATTGCAGAAATCTTTAACGACAACAAAGGGTGCTATGGATTTCGTCGTATCACCCTGGAATTGCGTAACAAAGGTTTTCTGGTGAATAAGAAAAAAGTGCGTCGGCTCATGGATAAGCTTGGATTAAAAGGTAAACGACCAAAAATGAAGTATCATTCTTACCAGGGAGATCTGAATGGTACAACAAAGAATCAGTTATTAGATAAAATCGTGGATGAAGAAAATCACAAAACCTACTATGAGCGCAATTTTTTACCACATCCTGTAATGAGAAATGGACAACAGATGTCAGCATGTTTCGTATCCCGGCTGGGAAACTTTATCTTTCTACCATCCTGGATATGCACCATAGAGAGATCGTTGCTTACAAAATCTCAGAGTCGCCCAACTATGCTCAGATACAAGACATGTTAACGAAAGCCTTTGACCAATATGATGATCTTGAAGGGCTCATTTTCCATTCGGACCAAGGTTGGCAATACCAGATGCAAGCCTATCACCGGTCGTTGGCAGAGCGAAACATCATTCAATCTATGTCGCGCAAGGGAAACTGCATGGACAATTCGCCGATGGAGAATTTCTTTGGGATTATGAAAAATGAGATGTTCTATGGACATGAGGCTGAGTTCAAAACATTAGATGATCTAAGGCATGCGATGGAAGAGTACATCATCTATTACAACACGAAAAGGATCACGGAAAAGTTAAAAGGATTGACACCTGTGGAGTACAGATGCCAATCCTTAGCAAAACAAGCTATTTAATTTTTATAGTGTCCAACTTTTTGGGGACAGTTCAATCTTTCGTTGCGTTTTTTTATTGCTGATATTTTACATATTTCTAAAATGACATCACGTAATACGATGGGAAAATGTTGAGATTTTGTCAAGATACACAAAATCCGGGAGGCCTTATTGACAATTCAACAAGTTGCGAGTAGAATAACCATGTCGTTTGTTGAAAAATCAATAAGAAGCCGGCGCCAAACCAAAAATCCCAACCGGCGACCGGCGCATAGATATGGAGGAAAAAATCATGGTATTTGAAGCAGTACAGGAATTATTGGCAGATCGTCTCGAATGTGATCCTTCCGAGATCAAGATGGAAAGCACCTTTCATGATCTTGGGATCGATTCTCTCGATACCGTTGACCTTCTGATGGAACTCGAAGACAAGCTTGACATTTCCATCGAATTGGACGAAAAGGTTGAGACCGTCGGTGATCTCGTCAACTTCGTCGAAAAGCTTCAGAAGTAAGAAAGAGGCGCACTCATGATCAACACACCGATCACAGAGATGCTGGGGATCGAATACCCAGTCTTTCAGGGCGGGATGGCATGGGTCGCCGATGGCAGACTGGCAGCGGCAGTGTCGAACGGCGGTGGTCTTGGCATCATCGCCGCCGGCAATGCGCCAGTGGATGTTGTGCGTGAGGAGATCCATATCGCCAAATCCCTGACTGACAAGCCATTCGGCGTCAATATCATGCTGATGAGCCCATCGGCCGATGAAGTGGCCCAGCTCGTGTGCGAAGAAAAGGTGGCTGTGGTCACTACCGGAGCTGGCAATCCATCCAAGTATATTGAAGCATGGAAAGCGGTTGGTATCAGGGTCATTCCTGTCGTCGCTTCTGTGGCCCTGGCCAAGCTTATGCAGCGACTGGGGGCTGACGCAGTGATCGCCGAAGGCGGCGAGAGTGGCGGCCATGTCGGCGAACTCAACACCATGGTGCTTGTACCATTGATCGCTGATGCGGTCGATATCCCTGTGCTGGCTGCCGGCGGTATCGCTGATGGCCGTGGTTTTGCGGCATCCTTCATGCTGGGGGCCTGCGGGGTGCAGATGGGCACACGCTTCCTGAGTGCCGAAGAATGCGGCATCCATGAAGAATATAAGAAAAAGATCCTCAAAGCCAATGACCGCAGCACTGCTGTCACTGGCAAGCGCCTCGGTCATCCAGTGCGCAGTCTGCGCACGAGCTTTACCCGTGAATACATGAAGGCGGAATATGGCGGCATGAGCGACGAAGCACTCGAAGCCATGGGTGCCGGTGCGCTGCGCAAGGCCGTGAAAGAAGGCAACAGTGACGAAGGCTGTTTCATGGCTGGTGAATCCTGTGCCCTTGTGACAAAGGAGCAGCCTGCCGCTGAGATCATCCGTGAAGTTGTCACGGAAGGTGAAGCTCTCCTGAAAGGAGCATCTCAGTGGGTAAGATAGCATTTGTTTTTGCCGGTCAGGGCGCGCAGCATGCTGGCATGGGCAAAGATCTGTATGAGACGAATGCCGCCGCCAGGGCGGTATTCGATGAGGCGGAGCGCCTTCGTCCCGGTACTCTTACGGAGTGCTTTGGCAGTGACGAAGCGGTGCTCCAGGAGACCAAGAACACCCAGCCGGACATGTTTGTCGTGGAAGCAGCGACTGCGGCGGCACTTGCCGCGAGCGGTATCCAGGCAGATGTGGCGGCTGGCTTTTCATTAGGTGAGCTGGCGGCCCTTTCTTATGCCGGTGCTGCAGATTTTAAAGCGATGTTCCAGCTTGTCTGTGCGCGCGGCGCGCTGATGCAGGCTGCAGCCGAAGCACAGCCGACTGCCATGGCAGCGGTGCTGAAGCTCTCTGCTGAAGAAGTTGAAAAGATCGCTCTTGGTTTTGATAACGTCTATCCAGTCAATTTCAACTGCCCGGGGCAGGTCTCCTGCTCGGGTCTGGCCGATGAGATGAAAGATTTCATGAAGGCAGTCAAGGCCGCCGGCGGCCGTGCTGTACCGCTGAAAGTCAAGGGCGGTTTTCATTCACCTTTCATGAAAGAGGCGGCCCAGGCTTTTGATGAAAAGCTTGCGGCTATGGCTTTCCAGCCGCTGATGTGTCCGGTCTACGCTAACCACAGTGGAGACGTCTACGCAGCAGATGTGGTCACAGACCTTTCCAAACAGATGGCCCATCCAGTGCGCTGGGAAACGAGCGTGCGCCATATGATCGCTGGCGGGGTCGATACCTTTATCGAGATCGGCCCTGGCGATACCCTTTGCGGCATGATCAAACGCATTGACGGAAATGTGCGCCGCTACACGACCAATACAGTGGAAGAGATCGGGAAGATCATCACGGAGGTAAAGGCATGATCAAAGGAAAGAAAGCTCTTGTAACTGGCGGCTCCCGTGGTATCGGCGCTGCAACGGCGATCAGGCTGGCCGAACAGGGCGCCGATGTTGCAATCATCTATGCCGGCAACACCGAGGCCGCTGAAGCGACCTGCAGCCGTTGCCGCGAAGCCGGCGTCAAAGCCGAGATCTATCAGTGCGACGTGGCCGATTTTGCTCAGGCCAAGGAGACTGTGGCGGCCGTAAAAGCGGATTTTGGCACCATTGACATTCTCATCAACTGTGCTGGCATCACCCGCGACAAGCTGCTGGCGATGATGCGCGAGAGTGATTTTGATGATGTCATCAACACGAATCTCAAAGGCACGTTCAATATGATCCGCCATTGTTCAAATGTCTTCATCCGCAATAAGGGGGGCAGCATCGTCAACGTGTCTTCTGTCGTTGGTCTGGTCGGTAATCCTGGACAGGTCAATTATTCGGCGTCCAAGGCGGGCATCGTCGGTATGACGAAATCGGTGGCCAAGGAACTGGCAGCCAAGAACATCCGCTGCAACGCAGTCGCACCAGGGTTTATTGCAACAGATATGACCAGGGATCTGGGCGGCGAAGACAGCCCATGGATGAAGATGATCCCCCTGGCCCGTGCCGGCGAGGCAGAAGAAGTGGCAGATGCCATCCTGTTTTTGGCAGATGCGGCATACATCACTGGTGAGGTGCTGCGCGTCGACGGCGGCATGGCGATGTGAGTAAGGAGGCTTTGTATGAATAAGGAAATACGTCGGGTCGTTGTTACTGGGATCGGTGTTGTATCCCCAGTCGGCAATAACCCTGATGAAGCGTGGAACAATCTGGTGAACGGTGTCAACGGTATCGGCCCGATCACCCTTTTTGATACCACAGATTATAAAGCAAAGGTCGCGGGCGAAGTCAAAAACTTCGAACCCCGCGATTACATGTCCAAGCAGGAGATCCTGCGAAGCGACCGCTTCACGCAGCTGGCTGTTGCCGCTGCGACACAGGCGGTGGAAGAGAGCGGCGTGGTTGGTACCCTCGATCCAACTCGTCTCGGTGTCTATTTTGGTACTGGCATCGGCGGTATCAATACCCTCACCAAGGAGCAGAGCAAGCTCCTGGAAAAGGGGCCGGGCCGTGTCTCTCCATACTGCATCCCGATGATGATCGCCAACATGGCAGCTGGTGAGATCGCTATCCGCTATAACTGCCAGAGTGCGGCTATGCCGGCGGTGACCGCCTGTGCCTCCGGTTCCAATGCGATCGGCGAAGCCATGCGACAGATCCGTCATGGTTATGCCGATGCTGTCATCACCGGCGGCACCGACGCCGCAGTCAATCCGCTCGGCGTGGCAGGATTCGTCAATATGCATGCTCTGTCCACCTCGGAGGATCCAAACGCTGCTTCTCTGCCATTTGACGCCCGTCGCGGCGGCTTTGTCATCGGCGAAGGGGCAGCCGCCCTCGTGCTCGAAGAATACGAGCATGCAGTTGCCCGCGGTGCCAGGATCTATGGCGAGCTTGTGGGCTATGGTTCGACCTGTGACGCTTATCATATGACATCTCCGGCTCCGGATGCCGCAGGCGGCGCCCGCGCCATGCAGGAAGCCATGGCAGAAGCTGGCTACAAGCCGGAAGACCGTGTCTATGTCAATGCCCATGGGACTGGTACACCGATGAACGATTCCGGTGAGACCATCGCCATCAAGACGGCCCTCGGTGAAGAAAAAGCGCGTGAGGCGCTCATCAGTTCCACCAAGTCGATGACTGGCCATCTCCTTGGGGCCGCTGGCGCCATCGAAGCAGTCGTTTGTCTGAAGGTGCTGGAGACAGGTGTGATCCCGCCAACCATCAATCTGGAACAGCCTGATCCAGCCTGTGACCTCAATTATGTGCCAAACAAGGCCGTAGAGGCAGACATCGACCTCTGCCTCTCCAATTCTCTGGGCTTTGGCGGACACAATGCCTGCCTGGCCTTTAGAAAGGTGTGAGACCTATGAATGAACAGACGATCAGAAAATATGCAGCGTTGATGAAAGAGCTTGGCCTCACTGGCATCGAGATCGATGAAGAACGCGGCTATTTCCGCCTGGAATGCGACCAGCCGACCATCATCCGCAGCGGTGATGGTGCGCCGGCTGCTGCGGTGCCGGTGGTACGCCCGGAGGCTGCGCCGGTCGCGACAAATCTGTCCTATAAGACCACCAGCTTCAAATCTCCAATGGTCGGCGTCTTTTATGCTGCACCGACAGAAGAAGATGAACCGTTCGTCAAAGTCGGTGATCAGGTGCATAAGGGCGATACCCTTTGCATCATCGAATCCATGAAGCTGATGAACGAAGTCACCGCTGAGAACGATGGTGTCATCGAAGCGATCTGTGTGAGCAATGGTCAGCTCGTGGAATATGGCACTGAGCTATTCCGTATAAAGGAGATGGATGTATGAACCAAGAGGAGATCAAGAGCATCCTGCCGCACCGCGATAATATGCTCTTAGTCGACGAAGTCGTGCAGGAAGGTGAAGAGGCCATCGGCACCTACCATGTGCGTGGCGACGAATGGTTCCTTCAGGGGCATTTCCCTGGCAATCCTGTTGTGCCGGGGGTGATCCTCTGTGAGATGCTGGCGCAGTCAGCATGCATCCTTCTTCGCGACCAGATGACAGAAGGCAGGCTGCCGATGTACACCGGCCTCGACAAGGTCAAGTTCAAGGCGCCGGTGCGTCCTGGCGATACCTTTACAACAAAGTGTCACATCAAGCGTCATATGGGCGCATTCTATTTTGCAGAAGGCAGCGGGTATGTCGGTGACACCCTGTGTGTGAAAGCCGATTTTTCCTTTGCCATCGTGGAGCAATGATATGTTTACAAAGATTTTGATTGCCAATCGCGGCGAGATCGCCGTGCGCATCATCCGTGCCTGCAAGGAGATGGGCATTGCCACTGTGGCGGTCTACTCTGAAGCAGACCGGGAGGCACTGCATACGGCACTGGCCGATGAAGCCATCTGCATCGGTCCGGCGGCGAGCACTGACAGCTATCTCAATGAGGAACGCATTATCAGTGCAGCCATCGCGACCGGGGCAGTGGCGATCCATCCAGGCTATGGATTCCTTTCGGAGAACGACCACTTTGCCGCGATGTGTGAAGAGAACGACCTTGTTTTCATCGGCGCCCCTGCGGCAACGATGAAAGCGTTGAGTGATAAATCAAAGATCAAGACCATGATGAAAGAGGCCGGTCTGCCGATCATCCCGGGTACCGAGCCATTGGCAGATGCCGATGACGCCGTGCGCCAGGCAGATGAGATCGGATATCCGGTGATGCTGAAAGCCCGTTCGGGCGGCGGCGGCCGCGGCATCCGCATGGTCACTTCAGCCGATGAGCTGAGCCAGGTCTACGCCACTGCAGTGGCAGAGAGCCGCGCCGCCTTTGGGGATGGGGCACTCTATCTGGAAAAATGCGTTTATCCGGCGCGACATGTCGAATTTCAGATCATCGCTGATGAGTTTGGTCATGTCGTCTGTCTCGGTGAGCGTGATTGTTCCGTGCAGCTGCGTCATCAGAAGCTCATCGAGGAAGGTCCTTCGCCAGCGGTGACACCGGCGATGCGTGAGGCGCTCATCGCCAAGATCGCCGATGCTGTGCGCGCCATTGGTTATGTAGGACTGGGCACGCTGGAATTTTTGCTCGATCAGAATGGTCATTTCTGGTTCATGGAGATGAACCTGCGTCTTCAGGTCGAGCATGGTGTCACAGAGATGCTCAGCGGCGTTGATCTGGTCAAGTGGCAGATTCGCGCGGCTGCAGGCATTCCTCTCAGCTTTACTCAGGAGGATGTGATGATGCGCGGTGCTTCCATCGAGTGCCGCATCAATGCGCGCTCCACCGGTAAAGTGACGATGCTCCATGTGCCGGGCGGTCCATTTGTCCGGTTTGATACCTTCCTGGTCCAGGGCGGCATGATCTCGCCATTCTACGATTCCATGCTCGGCAAACTCATCGTCTGGGCCAGCGACCGTGATGAAGCGGTGCGCAAGATGCGTGCCGCGCTCTGTGAGCTCGTCATCGAAGGGGTGGCCACGAACATCGAAGAACAGCTGGCTTTGATCAGCGAACAGGATTTTGTATTAGGGACCTATGACCTGCGCTTTATGGAAGGACGGTGAGCATAGATGGCATTTTTGAATTTCCGGCGTCAGCCGGATAACGAGCTGGAAGAAGGCGGCCGCTCCATCAGTCAGTCGGCGGCAGAGAAGAAGGAGATCACCTGTCCGAACTGCCACCGCGCCTATGACAAGAAGGCGATCGTCGAGAACTTCCGTTGCTGCCCAAGCTGTGGCCATCATTTCACGGTGCCGGCCCGCAAGCGCATCGAGATGATCGCCGACAGAAATTCGTTCCAGGAAATGTTTAAAGACGTTGTCACCACTGATCCGCTCGCTTTTCCGAACTATGATGAGAAGCTCGCAAAGGCGCGTCGGAATTCCGGGGAAGAAGAAGCAGTGATTTGCGGCACTTGTTCCATCGGGGGCAACGACTGCTGTCTCTTTGTCATGGACAGCCACTTTATGATGGCCAGCATGGGTACTGCAGTCGGTGAACGTATCACCCGACTCTTTGAATACGCGACAGCCCACCGTCTGCCAGTGGTCGGCTTTACCGCATCCGGCGGGGCGCGCATGCAGGAGGGCCTTTTCTCACTGATGCAGATGGCAAAGGTGAGCGGTGCTGTGCTCAAACACAGTGAAGCCGGTCTCTTTTATCTGACCATGCTGACCAGCCCAACGACTGGCGGTGTGACGGCAAGCTTCGCCATGGAGGGAGACATCATCCTTGCAGAACCAGCGGCTAATATCGGTTTCGCCGGTGCCCGTGTCATTGAGCAGACCACGCGCAAGAGTCTGCCAAAAGGTTTCCAGACCGCTGAGTTTCTTCTGGAGCATGGCTTTGTCGATGCCATCGTCACGCGCAGCGAACAGCGCGTGATCCTCTCCTGGCTCCTGCAGATGCATTCGGAAGGAGGCGTGCAATGAGTGATCAGGCTTATGAGAGTGTGAAGATCGCTCGCGACAGCAAACGTCCGACGAGTATGGATTATATCAACGCGATCTTCCGTGACTTTTTTGAGTTGCACGGCGACCGTCGTTTTGGCGATGATGCTGCCATCGTTGCCGGGCTCGCTCATCTGGGTAAGCAGGCGGTGACGGTCATCGCCATCGAAAAGGGGCACAGCATCAAGGAGCGGAACGCCCGCCATTCGGGGGCGCCGCATCCGGAAGGCTACCGCAAGGCTTTGCGCCTGATGAAACAGGCAGAAAAATTCCATCGTCCGGTCATCTGCTTTGTTGATACCTCCGGCGCTTACTGCGGCATCGGGGCAGAGGCCCGCGGACAGGGTCAGGCCATCGCCGAGAATATCATCACGATGATGGCGCTCAAGGTGCCAGTTATCTCTGTCTTCATTGGTGAAGGCGGCAGCGGCGGTGCGCTCGCATTAGGTGTGGCCGACCGTGTTTGGATGCTGGAGCATGCTGTCTATTCGGTGATCTCGCCGGAAGGCTGTGCGAGCATCCTCTGGAAAGATGCAAAAAAAGCCGATGTGGCTGCTGACAGTTTGCGATTGACCGCACAGGATGCACTGGAATTTGGATTCATAGAAAAAATCATCTCCGAAAAAGACCTCGGCACCCGTGTCTTTTATAAAGATCTGGAACGCATGCTCACCGATGAGCTGCGCCAGCTGGCACAGGAAGAGGACCTCTGCGAAAGACGTTACCAGCGCTTCCGCCGTTTCGGAACGATATATACAGAGGAATGAGCATGAGTATATACGAAAAATTTTATACAGAGACCGTAGATGCCAACGGCAAACTCACGGGTCTCGATGTCCACTATCCGGCAGATTTTAATTTCGCCTATGATGTTATCGATGCCATTGCCGCCGAGCGCCCGGACAAACGGGCCATGGTATGGTGCAATACCGAAAACGAAGAACGCATCTTTACTTTTGACGATCTGAGCCGGGAGAGCAATCGTGCCGCCAATGTGCTGCTCGAAGCAGGCATTGGCCGCGGCGATCGTGTGATGCTGGCACTCAAACGCCACTGGGAATACTGGATCGTCGTTCTGGCGCTGCATAAGATCGGTGCTGTGATGGTGCCGGTGACCCATATGCTGACCCCAGATGACATTGCCTATCGTCTGCGCGCCGCTTCTATCAAGGCAGTGGTCTGCACGACTCAGAACAATGTGCCGGCAAACATGCGCGAAGCCATTCAGGCTGTCGGCGCTGACTGCCAGTGCTGGACTGTTACCGACGGGATCGAAGGTTTCCGTGATCTGCCGGCAGCCATGAAAGCAGCATCCGACACACTGCGTCGCCAGGAGACCCTGGCGACAGATCCGCTGGCGATCTATTTCACATCCGGTACCACCGATCAGCCAAAAGGTGTCATCCACGACCATACCTATCCGCTGGCGCATTTTGTGACTTCGAAATACTGGCAGGGCACCAAAGACGGTGGACTCCACTTTACTGTGTCGGAG
Organism: uncultured Peptococcaceae bacterium; assembly: GCA_958451915.1. Taxonomy (GTDB): domain Bacteria; phylum Bacillota; class Peptococcia; order Peptococcales; family Peptococcaceae; genus UMGS1590. Next base: position 13,622 of record CAUDRX010000002.1, on the reverse strand, counting down.
ACCGGCTGGGCAAAAGCCTCCTGGGGCAAGCTCTATGGTCAGTGGATGAATGAATGCGCCATCCTCGTCTATGACTTTGACAACTTCGAACCAAAACAGATGGCCAATATCATCCGTAAGTACGAAGTCACTTCCTTCTGTGCGCCACCGACCATCTATCGCTATATGACCCGCAAGGACCTTATCGATTTTCCGGCTCTGGAGAGTGCAGTCACAGCTGGGGAGTACATGAGCCCGGACATCTTTGAGAAGTTTAAGTCCATGACCGGGCTGGATGTGCGCGAAGGTTACGGGCAGACAGAGACGGCATTGCTCCTGGCAAACTTTGTCGGCATGCCATCTAAAGACAGTGCCCTGGGAGTGCCATCTCCGCAGTATCATATCGAACTCGTTGATGAGGATGGCAAGCCGGTCGCAGACGGCGAGATCGGCGAGATCGTTGTTGTGCCAAAAGACGGCAAAAAGCCAATCGGCGTTCTTGCAGGCTATCTCGATGATGAAGCCCGCTATGAAAAAGCATGGCGCGGCGGTGTCTTCCACACTGGGGATGCCATCTACCGCGACAGCGACGGCTATTACTGGTTCCATGGCCGTTTTGATGACATCATCAAGAGTGGCGGCTACCGCATCGGGCCGTATGAGATCGAAGAGGTGCTCATGAAGCATCCAGCTGTTCTCGAATGCAGCGTCATCGGGGTGCCGGATAAGCTGCGCGGGCAGTCCATCAAGGCCATCGTTGTGCTTACAGGCGGCTATACACCTTCCAGAGCGCTCGACCGAGAGCTGAGGGATTTCTGCAACAGCCAGCTGGCAGAATACAAGTGGCTGCGCAGCATTGAATTTGTCGATGAGATGGAAAAGACCATCAGCGGCAAGATCAAGAAAGCGGAGCAGCGCCGGGCTGAGGCCGCCCGTGGTTGAACCAGCCCTGAACGATAAAAAAGGATGTGCCGTATGCAACACCGTGTGACTGATTTTATGACACTGGTGGTCGCGGCTTACAAAAAGATCCAGCAGATCAAAAAAAAGCAGACTGCCACCTATGCCGCGTTTGATATCAAGAGCCAACACGTCATGGTGCTCTTTTTTCTGGGGCACCACTCCTCAGGTCTCACCGTGACTGAACTGGCACAGCTCTGCTGTGAAGATAAGTCGGCGACATCCCGTGCCGTGGAATATCTCGTCGAACGGGGCTATGTCGTCCATGAAGAAGAGAAGGTAAAACGACGCTGGCGTTCCAAGGTTCGGATCACACCCGCTGGCATGCATGTCTGTCGTATCATCGATCATGTTTCCATCGAAGCTTCAAACGTCGTCAAGGAAGGCATTTCCGACGAGGATCTGCAGATCTTTTACCGCGTGTTCCATCAGATGGTCAAGAATATGGATAAGTTTCTCTAAAATAAAAAAGGACGTTCCCATATGCATTGGGAACGTCTTTTTTCATGCGATCGGGATCGGTGTACCGTCGAGCACCGCCTCCAGGAGATCGTCGTCGTGGTAGATGAGCTTCAGCGAAAAGGGTGCGTGATCTTCAGCGAGAAGTTTGAGGAAGATACGGTCCCCCTGCCAGAGATTGAGGGACAGGATCTCGTCTTTTGGTACCCAGCGCAGCACTCCTTCGCGACAGTCGCTCACCAGCGTGCCGGTAAAGCCATCGGCAGTGTAAAGGTGCATGTATTCGGCGTCGTTGTTGTTGTAGCAGAAGGTGATGATGCCGCGGTAGCGCCAGTGTGTGAGTGTGAGCCCGGTCTCTTCACGGACTTCACGCAGAAGACAGTCGTCCGGTGACTCACCGGTCTCGAACTTTCCGCCGACACCGATCCATTTGCCTTTGTTCACATCGTGGTCTTTCTTGACGCGGTGCAGCATGAGCATGGCGTCGTTGTCTTCAATGTAGCATAGTGTTGTCAGTTTCATCCGGATCCTCCTGTAAAAAACAAAAGACCGCAAGTCCTTTTGGACTCGCGGTCTCAACCGGAGAGAAGGGGATTCGAACCCCTGATACGGTTCCCCGTATACACGATTTCCAGTCGTGCTCCTTCAGCCAAACTCGGACATCTCTCCTCACTCAGCGAATATAATTTTAGCAAAGATGGGGGCTGTTTGTCAATGAGAAATCGCATTTCTTTTTCATTTTCTTGTCAAAATTTTACATGGCGTCGGTGGTATGCGGTTGTGTGTCTCTGAGCGCGGAGCCAGCCAGGGGTGGTTTTGCGTATGCGGGCTATTGACAGGACTGGCGGGAGAACCTAAAATGGAAACAATAATGAATATTTATCCATGAGGGGGTGCAGGTTGTGCTGTATCTGGTGACTGTCTTTGTATCGCTGGTAGGGGCACTGATCCAGGGGGTGACAGGATTTGGCGCATCGCTGACAGTGATGACGATCCTGCCGTATTTTATGGCGCTGCCACAGGCAGTGGCGCTGAGCTGTGTGATCCCGCTGCCGCAGATGGCTGCGCTTGTGTGGCTGTACCGACAGGCGCTGAACTGGCGGCGCGTGCTCATCCCGTCGGCGTTCTATCTGGTGGGCTGCTGGCTTTCGATCAAGCACACGCTCTCCTTTGATCCGGTGGTGCTGAAATTTGCTTTTGGCATCTTTCTCATCATTGTCGGCATCTATTTTCTGCGTTTCAGTGAGAAGGCAAAGGTGAAGGACACTGTCCCGGTGATGGTCATCTGCAGCTTTGCAAGTGGCCTCATCAATGGTCTGTTTGGCATCGGCGGGCCTTTGATGGTGCTCTATTATGTAGCCGCTTGTGATTCGATGGATGAGTATGTCGCAAATATCCAGTGCTGCTTTATGATCACTGATATCTACTGTCTCTGGCTGCGCGCAAGGGAAGGCATCTTTACCACTGATCTCATCGGACCGTCTGTCGTTGGCATCATCGTTATCCTCATCGGTCAGGCGATTGCCACGCGCATCGTCAGGAAGATCAACAGTGAAGATATCATACGACGCTGCACCTACATCATGGTCTGCGTATCCGGTGTGATCATGGGTGTGACGAACCTGCCATTTTAAGTGTGGCTGAGGCGGAAGGAGAGGACCATGAAATTTAAAGATCTGCCAGGGATGAAGCCCTGTTATTTTAAAAAAGGTGAGATTCTGATACATGACGGAGACAGGGTGGATTATGTCTATTATCTGCGTAAGGGCACAGTCTATCGCGAGATCGTCACCTCAAAGGGCGTCGAGAGCATCCTTTCCTGCAAGGAGGGAGGCGGCCTTACGGATTCGATCATCGGTATCCTGCTCCTGTATGGTGTGAAGCCGCCGTACATCTCCCACAACAATTTTGTCGCTGGCACGGACTGTTATTGTCTGCGCATCCCGGTGGCCTCGATCAAGCAGTATCTGCACAGCGACGCCGATCTTTTGGAAGAACTGGTCGCTACAGCCCTGCATGAGTGCAATTATCTTATGAGCCTCTATCTCGGCAAGAGTGAGCTGCCAGCACCGGCTGCGCTCTGCGCCTGGCTTCTGGAGCATGCCAGGAAAGAGGACGATGGCGCCTATTATCTCAAGCGTTACTCTCACAATGAGATCGCCAAGTTCCTTAATCTCCACAAGGTGACTGTTTCGCGGATTTTTGGTGTGCTGCGCAAAGAAGGTGTGCTTGAGAAGACGCCGAAAGGCCTGCGTGTGAACGATCTGGCCCGTGTGCGTGCTTATGCGGCGAACGAGATCCATATGAAATATTCATAAATATCGCGTTGTGTGAAGAATGATAGTAAATTTCGTAATATTTTCATTTGATGATAAAAAACGACGAATTTGATAACCTGGGTTATTGCAATTCGCAAGGAGAACCTATAAAATTTAGTTATCAAATGATAGTTTTGTCATTTCTAAGGAGGAAAATTTATGAGTTCAACTATCTATCCTACCGGTACAACTATTTATGATCCAGAAAAAGCCTGGAGTGGCTACACCCTGATGCCAATCGGCAAAGTCGGTGCCGTTCTGATCGATATGAACGGTAACGTTGTCAAGGTCTGGAAAAACTTCCAGGGCTTCCCTAACAAGCTCCTGCCAGGCGGCTATGTTCTCGGTTCCCTCGGGGTCCGCGACAGCGCGTTCTCCTATCAGGACCAGACTGACCTGACTCAGCTCGACTGGGATGGTAACGTTGTTTGGAAATTCGACCACAAAGAATACATCGAAGACGAAGGCAAACCAGCTATGTGGATGGCCCGTCAGCACCATGACTACCAGCGCGAAGGCAACCCAGTCGGTTACTACGTACCTGGCATGGAATGCAAGACCGACGGCGGCAACACGCTGATCCTCTGCCATGAAACCATCCATGATCACAAGATCTCCGACAAGCAGCTCCTCGATGATGTGTTCATCGAAGTTGACTGGGAAGGTAACATCGTTTGGGAATGGCACGTACATGATCACTTCCGTGAACTCGGCTTCTCCCAGGCTGCAAAGAACGTTCTCTTCCGCAACCCTAATCAGCACTTCACCCAGAACGGTGAACTCGGTGACTGGATGCACATCAACTCCATGAGCTATCTTGGGCCTAACAAATGGTATGATGCAGGTGACGAACGCTTCAAACCAGAAAACATCATCTGGGATGCGCGTGAAGCCAACATCATGGCTATCATCGACAAAGAAACCGGCAAGATCGTATGGCAGATCGGCCCTGACTTCACCCAGACCAAAGAAATGCGCAAGATCGGCCAGATCATCGGTCAGCATCATTGCCACATGATTCCAAAGGGTCTCCCTGGCGAAGGCAACATCCTGATCTTCGACAACGGTGGCTGGGCTGGCTATGGTGTACCTGACCGCATGAGCATCGATGGTACCAAGGTTGATATCCGTGACCACAGCCGTATCCTCGAGATCGATCCAACCACCCTCAAGGTTGTCTGGAGCTATGTCGGCGGCGACACCCACCAGTATGGCATGGGTTCCTTCATCACCAACACCAGATTCTACAGCCAGCTGATCTCCGCTGCTCAGCGTCTGCCTAACGGCAACACCATGATCACCGAAGGCTGCTGCTCCAGAATCTTCGAAGTCACCCCAGACAAAGAGATCGTTTGGGAATACATCGCTCCATTCACCAAGGAAAGCCCAGGACAGTTCGTATATCGTGCATATCGTTATCCATACGACTATGTCCCACAGCTTGAAAAGCCAGAAGAAGTACCTGTTGTGGCACTCGAAAGAGAAACCTTCCGTGTACCAGGTGCTGCTGAAGGTATGCTCCAGAACATCACTGAAGTTCCAGAAGCAATGGGTTACACCTCTGAAATGGCTGCCTGCGTAACCGACGACCAGGTTGATGATGCAAGTGACGATCCAGATGATGAAGTCACTGGCTCCAAGTTCTGATCAACGATTCATATCATACGACCTCCTCTGAAGAGGAGGTCGTTTTTTTGCCTGCACGCATGTGAAGTGACCCCAAAAAGTTAGACAGTATTTTTGTGAAAAAAATTTTTCAAGCAACCGAAAGGGCTTGTTGTCTGTGAATGGCAGGCGGCAGTGTTTGGGTCGGTGCAGAGGAAGGACCTGACCAGGTGGATCTGACGGTCGCAGACGATGGTATCAGTATCAGCGAAGAAGATCTGCCGCACATCTTTGACCGCTTCTATCGTGCGGACAGAGCCAGAGATCGCAGCGGCACCGGTCTGGGACTGGCGATCGCGAAATGGATCGCTGAACGGTACGGCGGCAGCATTCGCGTGCAGAGCGCTCAGGATCGCGGCACGCTCTTTGAAGTTTTGCTGCCGAAAAGATAAATAAAAGCACCGCTTTTTCAGAAAAGTGGTGCTTTTTCTTTGACGCTGCACTGAAAGCACGCTATCATAAAAGATAACGAACGATGGAAGGATTGATAACCATGAAGATGGTCATTTTGGATGGCTACACCTTAAATCCTGGCGATCTCGACTGGAATGTGCTGGCGCCATACGGAGAATATACGGTGTATCCGTCGTCACAGTATCTGGAGGAAAACGAGCGCACCCAGCGCATGCAGGGGGCCGAGGTGGCCTTTGTCAACAAGTCAAAAGTCACAGCAGCGATGCTTGATGCCTGCCCCGACCTGCGTTATATTGGCGTGCTGGCGACCGGTTACGATAATGTCGATATCGCCGCCTGTCAGGCACGCGGCATCGCCGTCACCAATGTGCCGGATTATGGCGGCATCGCGGTGGCGCAGCATACGATGGCGCTGCTCCTGGAGCTGGCCAACCGCACCTGTGCGATGCATGAGCGGGTGCTGCGCGGTGAATGGACGAGTGAAGTGATCCCGGAGAAAGGTCTCTGGCAGATGGAGATGACAGAGCTTGCCGGCAAGACCATTGGCTTTGTCGGATATGGTACCATAGCGATCTATGCGGCGCGTATGGCCAGAGCCTTTGGCATGCGCACGCTGGGCTATTCACGCAGCCAGCGGCCGGAAGGGCGCCAGTGGGCCGAATACGTTGATCTTGACACGCTGCTCAGGGAGAGTGATGTGGTGAGCCTGCACATGCCGCTCAATGAAGGGTCGCGCAACATCATCGATGCAGCGGCCTTTGCCAGGATGAAGCGCGGCGCCTTTCTCATCAACACCGCCCGTGGCGCGCTTATTGACGAAGAAGCGCTGGTGCGTGCGATGGATGAAGGCATCGTTGCAGGGTTTGCTGCAGATGTCATGGTCAGGGAACCGTTCGATATGCAGCACCCACTCGTCGGACGCACGAACGTTGTGCTGACGCCGCATATCGCCTGGGGACCACAGGCCACCCGTGCCCGTCTGCTTGATACTGTGGCTGATAATCTGCGCGCATTCCTCGCCGGTGAGCGCCAGAACCGTTTGGATTAAAGGGAGGACGGTCATGACTTTTAGAGAACTCATCATCCGCCGCCGTACGCGGCGCAGCTATACTGGCGCAGCCATACCGGAAGACCAGCTCCGGCAGATCGTTGAAGCCGGGCTCCTGGCACCGACCGGACGCAACCTGCATCCGAATGAGATCATTTTGGTGCGCGATAAAGCGACCCTTGAGAGACTTTCCTGTGCCAAGACCGGCGGTTCTGCGCTCCTCAGGGATGCAGACTGCGCGCTTGTAGTGCTCGGAGAGACAGCGCGTTCCGATACCTGGGTCGAAGATGGTGCTATCATGATGGCTTATATGCAGCTCCAGGCCGAAGATTTGGGCATCGGCAGCTGCTGGGTGCAGATCCGAAGCCGCCTCTCCCAGACCGTGCGTGCTGACGGCACCAATCAGCCGTCGCCGGCTTATGTGCGAGAAGCCCTGGGCATCCCCGGGACACATGATGTGCTTGCCATCCTTGCTTTGGGTATGAGCGACGAAGAGCGGCCGCTGCACACCGAAAGGGACATCGATTGGCAGAAGCTGCATCGGGAGCGTTTTTGAAGCAGACTGAGTTCTGTGAGCATCTGCCAATCCGCGGTGATTCATTGAAATGGGATCCGGATTGTGCTATATTTATAGGTAACATTGAATTTTCTATGAAAGCAGAGTTGATCATTTTTTATGGACAGTAGCACGATAGGCATGATTGTTGCCATTGTCATCTTAGTTATTTGCTCCGCATATTTTTCTGCCACCGAGACTGCGTTCACTTCGCTCAATGCGATCCGCATGAAAACCTGGGTCGAGAACGGTGATCAGCGTGCGGCGCGTGCGCTGGCGGTATCTGAGGATTACGACAAGCTGCTCTCGAGCATCCTGATCGGCAACAATATCGTCAATATCTCCGCTTCGACGATCTCCACCGTTCTGTGTACCAAACTCTTTTTTGAATACGGACCGACGATCTCGACAATCGCTGTGACCATCATTGTCCTCATTTTTGGGGAGATCTCACCGAAGAGCGTGGCAAAAGAATTCCCAGAGCGTTTTGCGATGTTTTCAGCGCCGATCCTCAAAGTCATCATGACAGTCCTGACGCCGCTGAACTTCCTCTTTGGCATGTGGAAGAAGCTCCTTTCAAAGATCTTTCCATCCAGCGAAGAAGGCATCACAGAAGAAGAGCTTATGGGTATCGTTGATCAGGCTGAGAACGAAGGCGGTCTTGACGAGCATGAGGGGGACCTCATCCGCGCTTCGATCGAGTTCAACGAGCTGGACGTTTCCGATATACTGACACCGCGTGTTGACCTCGTTGCGGTCGATGAAGAGTCGACGATCGAGGAAGTCAGTGCCCTCTTTGTAGAGAGTGGCTTCTCACGTCTGCCGGTCTATCATGAAACAGTGGACAACATCATTGGTGTGATCCATCAGAAAGATTTCTACAAAGCCCGTGTTCGCGGTGAAGACCGGCTGGCGATGATCAAGTCGCCTGTCATCTATACGACGCCGAACACCAAGATCTTCAAACTTCTGCGCACCCTTCAGGTCAGCAAGGTGCACATGGCAGTTGTCGTGGATGAATACGGCGGCACCGAAGGGATCGTGACCCTGGAAGACATCCTCGAGGAACTCGTCGGAGATATCTGGGATGAGCATGACGAAGTCGTGGAATCTTTCCGCAAGCAGGGGGATGGCAGCTTCCTCATCGATTGTACCGCCGACCTTGACGACATGTATGACCTGTTTCAGATCAAAGGCAAATGCGAAGCCTCGACTGTTTCAGGCTGGGTACTGGAACAGATCGACCGCATCCCGCAGGTGGGCGATCGCTTTACCGCTGAAGGCCTCGATGTCACTGTGATCGCGGTGGATAACCGTCGTGTCATGGAGATCCGCGTGCGCCCGGTCCCGGAAGAAGTTGAAGGCGAACAAGAAGATGCATAAAAAATAACGTTCAGTATGACCTCAGGGGCTTGCTGAACGTTTTCTTTTTTTATCCAAAGCTGTGGATAAAATCTGTGATGGCGCGCACGCTCTGTGCCTGCTGCTCGCTGGCAGATATCTTTGCCGGAACGTCGCCTTTTTGCGGGCCGTAGTTGCCGAACTGGGCATGGTTGCCGCCCTCGATGACCACGACATTTTCGCTGTAGTCGATCTTTTCGGCGACGCTTTCGTTGAGTGAACCATAGATGGTGAGGGTGCGGTCGGTCGGATAGTCGCCGTAGAGGTAAGCGCCAAGCAGGATGAGACCGCTGGTCGTATCAGGGTGCCCGGCAGCATAGCTGGAAGCCATGGCTCCGCCCATCGAATGACCGGCGAGATACCAGTGGGTGACCTCAGGATGGGCATCGATCACTTCTGTGGCAGCGTTGCTGTCGAAGATCGCCATATTGAAAGGCATTGGCACGAGGAAACAAATGAAGCCTTCGTCGCGGAGCTGATCGAGGAGGGGCAGATAGGCGGTCGCTTCAACCTTGGCACCAGGATAGAAGAGGATGGCGGTGTCGCTGGTCTCTTCGGGAAGAAGGGTGATGAGACCTTCTTCCGCCTGAACGCCTGGGGTGTCGAGCACAGCCTGGGCGGCAGCGTCAGCAGGATAGACATCGCTCACATAGAAGATAAAGCCGCCAGCGCTGAAGATCAGGACGGCAAGAAGGATGCACAGGGCACGCCGGACGCGGTGGGTGCGGTTCACAGAGGGACACTTCCTTTACATTGATCGTTGTTTCGAGTATAGGGGATGGTGTCGGTGGCGTCAAGAGTGGCGCCGTAGTGGGAAAAAGGTGCATGCATCGTGGATTTTTATTTTTCATTTACATCATCTTATGGTAAAATAAATTTAATGTGCCACTTTACTGTGATGCAGAGAAAAAATAAGATGATCATGATCATCGGAAAGGGAGAACATTTCATGACTTCAGGATCAATCATTATCTTGATCACGATCTTTGTGTACCTCGTCGGCATGATGCTCATCGGTGTCTATTACGCCAGGAAGAACAATTCGACCTCGGAATTCTATCTCGGCGGCCGCACCCTGGGGCCTTATGTTACGGCGATGAGTGCTGAAGCATCGGATATGTCCAGTTATCTCCTGATGGGGATCCCAGGGCTGGCGTATCTTTCCGGGATGGCGCATGCCGGCTGGACGATCGCCGGGCTGGCCATCGGGACGTATCTTAACTGGCTTTTTACTGCGCAGCGTCTGCGCCGCTACACCCATATCACGGACTCATTTACTTTTCCACAGTTTTTATCGCACCGCTTCCATGAGGAGAAAAACCTTCTGGCGGCCATCGGTGCCATTGTTATCATCATCTTTTTTGTACCGTATACCGCTTCTGGTTTTGCGGCCTGCGGCAAGGTGTTCTCAGCGCTTTTGGGGCTGGATTACACCTGGACGATGGTCGTTTCCGCAGTCGTCATCGTCAGCTACATCGCCACAGGTGGTTTTCTGGCGGTATCGATGACGGACTTTATCCAGAGCATCATCATGTCGGTGGCGATCCTCTTCGTCATCGGTTTTGCCGTGGTCTCGGCCGGCGGCGTCGATGTGATCCTGGAAAATGCCCGGGAGCTGCCTGGTTATCTCTCAGCAACGCTGAGCTATGATCCTGCAAGCGGCAGCACGACGTCCTTTGGGCTCTTGTCGATCATCACGACGTTGTCCTGGGGGCTTGGTTATTTTGGTATGCCGCATATCCTTCTGCGCTTTATGGCCATCGAGGATGAAGAAAAGCTCAAGGTTTCCCGTCGTGTGGGTTCCGGCTGGGTCGTTATCGCCATGGCGATGGCCATGTGCATCGGGATCGCCGGTCTCACGCTGAGCGAGGAAGGCATCATTCCGATGCTCGAAGGCTCTGCTTCTGAGACCATCCTTATCGAGATCGCCAGCTTGCTCTCTGACTTTGGCGTGCTCGCAGCCATCATGGGCGGTATCGTCATCTCGGGGATCCTCGCCAGTACGATGTCCACGGCTTCTTCGCAGCTTTTGGCGGCGTCTTCCAGTGTCAGTCAGGACATCGTGCAGGAGACACTGCATATCCGCCTCACCGACAAGGAGAGTATGTTGCTGGCGCGTCTGACGGTTATCGCCATCTCGATCCTTGGCATCATCCTGGCGCGCAATCCTGACAGCTCTGTCTTTCAGATCGTTTCCTTCGCCTGGGCAGGTTTTGGCGCCAGCTTCGGGCCGCTGATCATCTGTGCGCTCTATTGGAAGCGCACCACCTGGCAAGGCGGCCTTGCCGGGATGATCGTCGGTGGTGCGATGGTCTTCATCTGGAAATTCCTGATCGCACCGATCGGTGGTGTCTTTGCTGTCTATGAGCTCCTGCCGGCTTTCCTGCTGAGCCTGGCAGCGATCATCATTGTCAGCCTGGCGACGAAAGCGCCGGATGCATCGGTCATCAAAGAATTCGAAAAAGCAGCATCCAGCGATCGTATCTGATCATGAACACGACAGCCTCACGTGAGGTTGTCGTGTTTTTTTGCAAGAGGGGACATTGTTACATGATTGTGATGGTGCTAGACTATTATAGAAGGATTTTAAGAGAGGAGACTTTCATCATGAGAGAAATGAGAAGACAAGACCGCAAAGTGATCGACCCGCAAAAGATCGCTGACGTATTGAACAAGGCACAGATCATGCACCTGGGACTCGTCGATGCAGGCAGACCTTATATCGTACCACTGAACTACGGCTGGACCGAGAAGGATGGCCACTATAGTGTGTATGCCCATTCTGCCGGGGAGGGGCGCAAGATCGACCTGATCGCACCGGGAGCGGATGTTTGCTTTGAGATGGAATGCGGCATCGACTACTTCGATGCAGACACTGCCTGTGGCTGGGGCAACCGCTTCCAGAGCGTTATCGGCGATGGGCGTGCCACACTTCTCAAGACTGCAGAGGAAAAGCGTGAAGGCCTGCGTGCGATCATGGCCCATTACTCCAAACGTACGGATCTGGTCTTTGAAGACGCGATGGTCGATCTTGTACAGGTGATCAGGATCGACGTGGATGCGCTCTCCTGCAAGATCCACGAATAATACAGCTTAAAAGGGAAGAAGGAACAAACTGATGAATATGAAGAAAGTCGTGGTCTACGTCTGTCTGACCGCGTTCTTCTTTGGCACGATGGAGGTGGCACTGAAGATCGCAGGCAACAGCCTCGACCCGATCCAGATGACGTTTCTCCGGTTTTTGATCGGCGGACTCATTCTGGCGCCATTTGGGGCGGCGGATCTGAGAAATCGCGGCGCCAGGCTCACGCGCGGCGACCTGGGCTGGCTCTTTCTGGTCGGGCTCATGGGGGTCGCCATCAGCATGCTGGCCTTTCAGTATGCCGTTGGTTATTGCAATGCTGCTACTGCATCCTCGATCATCTGCCTCAATCCGCTTTTCACGATGCTCATCGCCCACCTCTTCACCACGGAAAAAATGGACCGCGCCAAGTGGGAAGCCTGTGGCATCGGCATCATCGCTGCTGTTTTTATGATCCGTCCCTGGGATGTGCAGCCGGGCAATACACCGCTGGGCCTGGTGCTGGCGCTCGTCGCGTCCAGCACTTTTGGCGCCTACACCGTCATGGGCAAGCGCACAGTGGGCCGCTTGGGCTCATTGGCACAGACGAGCATCAGCTTCCTTTTCGGGGCAGTCGTGCTCCTCGTGGCACTGGTCGTGACCGGTCGTCCGATCTTTGACGGGGTTGCAGACAATGCGCTGATCGTTGCCTATGTCGGCATTGTCGTCACGGGTATCGGCTATATCTGTTATTTTACCGCGATCCGCTATTCTGACGCCACGACAGGTGCCATTGCCTTCTATATCAAGCCGGCGATCGCCCCAGTCCTGGCGGTGATCTTCCTGCACGAGCACATCTATTGGAACACCGTCGTCGGGGTCGTGCTCCTCATTGGCGCATCGGTCCTCATCCTGCGTGATGCCTGGGGGAGCAAGCGGCTCAATCTGGAAGAGGTGCATTCGATCGACGAGATCTTTGCCCGTCATGAGAGCCACGCCGCCGACAAGCGCCGCTTTTTCTCCTGCATGCTCCCGCTCATGGAAGTGGACGGTGAAGACCATCTTGTGCTTGAAGTGCGCAGCCAGGGTGTCGTGCACCAGGCCGGAGAGATCTGCTTCCCGGGCGGTGAGATGTATGACGACGAAGCGCCGGGCGCTTGTGCCATGCGCGAGGTTTGTGAAGAACTCGGGGTGCGCCGTGATAAGGTGCATGTGATCAATCAGATGGATACTTATCATGGTCTGCAGGGGATGAAGGTCTACAGTTTCATCTGTCGTCTCGATCCTGTGGTGATGGACCCTGACCCTCGTGCTGTCCGGGAGGTCATTACCGTGCCCGTGAAGTTCTTTTTGGAGACCATGCCAGAGATGCATCACCTCAGTGTGTTGCAGCAGAAAAAAGCCGGCGACGATCTTGAGGCAGCCATCACCGATTCGCTCACTGAAGGCAGCCGCGATGTACCAGTCTATCATTACAAAGATCGCGCCATCTGGGGCATCACCGCTATGCTCCTCCTTGATTTTTCCAATATCCTGCGCGATGCGCTGAAACGATGACGATCGATAAAGACCCGGCGAAAGGACCGCCGGGTCTTTGCATGTCTGTATGAAGCTGTGAGTGGCGGTGCTGCAGGCGATGTGTTATCATGGGTACAAACACGGAGCATGCATGCACGCAGAGAAAGGCGGTGATGGGACATGTTGATGATATTGGGGCTGGACGATTTCGAAAAGATCTTTTTTGATGTCTATTCAGCGGAG
>CAUDRX010000001.1 GCA_958451915.1 uncultured Peptococcaceae bacterium | reverse complement strand
GAGGCATTCGAAATGGTCCTCCATCTCACGGCCGCCGCGCATGATATAGCCACGGCTCGCATCGAGAATGCCATCGCAGGCGCCGCCAGCGATATCCATCGCCTCGAAGATGTGGATATGATCGCCCGGCATCTGCGCATCACGCACCAGGAAACAGGCCGCCGAGAGCGCCGCCAGCCCGCTGCCGACGATGTATGCGTGCTTCTCCTCGATACCCGCCGGTTTTTCCGGACGTGCGAAAGCTTCGTAGTTGCCGTTGGAATAATAAATGCCCTTGCTGTTTTTCTCGTGGCGGCCGAGCTCTGTGTTGCGATAACCTGCAGAAAGCAGCGGCTCCTTTTTCGCCGCATGTTTCTTCGTCAGGGTCACCGCCGCACCGGTCCCTGCTGCGCCCAGAAGCGCCAGTGTACGTTTCGAAATGTGTTTTGTCATCATGATCGTCCTTTCGTTTACGGGATGCAGTCAGAATATCTTTACTGTCCCCATCTTAGCCCGCTCCGACAAAAGGCACCATAAACAAAACCGCGTGGATGATCAAAAACTGATCATCCACGCGGTTTTGTAAGATCACGCCCGGGCGTTGCTGAAGTTCCCGACGGCGTGAGCCACAGCTTCCTGCATGACAAGGCTGGTCTTATGCACGAGTATGTGATAGTCATCGTTCATGCCGCGGGCGATCCAGTCAAGCATGAGTCCAACGAAGCTGTATTTGTAAAATTCGGCGATGAACGCCTTGTCTTCCTCGCTGATCACAACCCCCTGACTGTATTCGTCGACAACACCGCGGATAAGTCCGGCAGTGAGTCCATAAAGAAACCGCTCCATACGCTCACGGTCAAGAGAACGATAGGCATTAAGGACAAAAGGCTTGTTCTCGCGCACCGCTTCAAAGATCTGCGCCAGTCCCTCCGGCCAGGTGTCAACAGTCTTCTTGCCGGCAAGCGCAGCCCGCGCATCTTCGATGCAGGCCCATTCGACAAGATCATAAATGTCCTGGAAATGATAATAAAAGGTCATGCGGCTGATACCGCAGGCGTCAGTGAGATCACGGATGGTGATCTTGTCCAGTGGTTTTTTCAGGAGCATCTCTTTGAGGGACGCTTCAAGCGCCTGCTTGGTAACGGTAGACATGGCATTCTCCTTTCACTGACAAAAAAAAGCCAGAAAGGGGTCCCTTTCTGGCTTGAACGCTTAAAGCATCTTCGAAACGTATGCAATGCGGTCGGCGGCTTCTTCTGTATATGGCACCTGACCAGCTTCCTGATCCTTGAGGATACCCAGGATGACCTCACAGAGGTTGTATTTGGTCTCGACGTGGTCGACACGGTTGTTGTACTTGTCACGATATTTGCGCATACGCTCTGCTTCGGCGGCACTGAGGTATTCTTCGCCAAATCTCGCATAAAGCGGACCGTTGACATATTTCTCGATGTCAAGATTGTCAACATCCTCAAGGTCAACGACGACCACCGGCAGGGCTGCACGTTCGTCGGTAACGGCATGGCTCTTTGTGTAGGCAACTTCCTTGGCACACTGGGCGGAGGTCATGGATTCGGCGCTAAGATAAAAAAGCACGCCTTTGCAATTGAGATCGGCGATAGCGCCGAAAATGGTACTGTTGTAACCGTCACCGGTCATGTTGGCTTCGACATCGATCCACAGGTTCTTACCCGCTTCCTGCAGAGCGATCACGTCATTATAAACAGTCTGACCGTCACGGGTGGAGTAGCTGACATAGATATATGGCTGGCTGCAGTCGCAGGCCTTGATCTTAGCGGCGAGTTCCTGGATATTTTCTGACACGTTATCAACGTCCTTTCGTTTTCTGTCAATTATATGTAATGATTGGATTATAGCACAACACGTGCTTTAAAAAAACCCTTGCACCAAAAAAGGGACCGAACACAAACGTCCGATCCCTGCTGGATCATTTCTCAAGGCTTTGGGCAACAGCGGCTTCCATCGCCTGAAATTTGACGCTGGACGCGTCCATGGCATCCAGGATCGCAGCCTTGAGCCCGCCGCGCTCGAGGGCGCTGACCCCGTCGATGGTGGTGCCACCGGCGGAACAGACGGCATCTCTCAGCACCGCCGGATGCTCGCCGCTTTCCAGCACCAGCGCCGCTGAGCCATAAACGCTCTGGGCTGCAAAAGTGTAGGCGTCTTTGGCAGGGATGCCGAGCTTAATGGCACCCTGTGCCATGGCTTCGATGACCATATAGACGAACGCCGGTGAAGAACCGCTCACCGAACCTACAGCGTGCATGGCATCCTCGCGCACAACGGCAACTTTGCCAAAGCTCTCAAAGAAGGCCTGGACCGACGCCTGGGCGTCCGGGCGCATGCCGGCAGAAAAACACAGGCCTGTCATCCCCTGGCCGATCTGCGCCGGTGTGTTCGGCATGGCGCGGGCGATGCCCACCGCCGCGTTATCGACGAGCGCTGCCACAGATGCAATGCTGTAAGCAGGTGCAATAGCAACGACCGTTTGCCCTGCCCCCAGCACCTCACGGATCTCGAGCAGTACGTCTTTATAGATGTTTGGTTTTACAGCCAACACAATGATCTCACTGTCGCGGGCGACAGCACAGTTATCTGCCAACGCCGCCACACCGTATGTTTCTGCAAGGTCCTGCTGATGGGCTGCCGTATGTGTGTGCACAGCCACGCGCTCAGGCGTCGTCAGGCCGGCATTCAGTGCACCGGCGAGCATGGCGCGGCCCATGTTGCCGCAGCCGATGAATCCCAATAAATATCTCATGGATGATCTCCTTTCCCTTACGCACGGCCCAGCGGGATCTGCTGGCGCACAGCGTCGATCACATCGAGGTCGATCGTCACGACCTCGATCTTTTCCTCTGTACCAAGGTCGCAGACAACCTGCGCCCATGGATCTGCAACAATGCTGTGCCCCCAGGACACGTAGCTCGCTCCTTCGTCCCGTGCCGGCGCCACACCGATGGCATAGCACTGTCCGTCCATGGCACGGGCGCGGAAGAGCAGCTCCCAGTGGCGTGGCCCAGTGGACATATTGAAAGACGCAGGATAGATCAGCATCCGTGCACCGCTATCGACCATCGCCATCGCCATATCGGCGAAGCGGATGTCAAAGCAGACAGCCAGGCCAATCCGCCCCCACGGCGTATCAAAAAGTGTCAATCCGCCGCCCGGCGAAAGCACATCACTCTCTTTGAAATACTGCCCGCCCCTGATATCGATGTCAAAGAGATGCATCTTGCGATGCTTGGCCACACAGCGTCCTTCAGGGTCGTAGACATAGCTGGTATTGTAATACTGCCCGTCCTCTTCTTCACAGATCGAACCGCCGATGAGCCAGCAGGCGTTCTCTTTTGCTGCAGCCGCCAGCATCTGCTGCGCCGGGCCGCCTGTGCTTTCCGCATAATCGGCAAAACGTGCCGTCTCGTAAGGCACGCAAAACATCTCCGGCAGGATGACCAGTTCCGCCCCCTGGCGCACCGCTTCCGCGATCTGCGCACGGGCACGCGTGAGGTTGGCGGCCTTGTCGTCATCGACGGCCATCTGGATCAGTCCCAAACGACATTTCATTGTTCTCATCCTTTCATTTAACAAAAAACCTCGCTTATTCCCTGGGAACAAACGAGGTCATAGATCAACTTTCTTCCATGATGATCGGCAGGATCATCGGACGGCGGCGGGTGCGCTCATACAGGAACTTCCCTGTGACATCACGCAGCGCCTGCTTGATGCTGGTCCAATCGGTCACACCATCTTTCATGCACTGATCGAGGGCTTTTTCCACACGGGCGCGGGCCTCGGTCATGAGGTCATCAGCTTCCCGTACATAGACAAAACCACGGCTCACCAGATCCGGCCCGGCAACGACGCGCTTGTTCTTGCGGTCGATCGTTACCACGACGATGAAGATGCCATCCTGGGAAAGCTGTTTGCGGTCACGCAGCACGATGTTGCCAACATCGCCAACCCCCAGACCATCGATGAGCACGCGCCCTGCCGGGACCTTGCCCGCAAGGCCGATGCGATGCGGTGTCGCAAGGACCACGTGACCATTCTCTGTAACAATGATGTTTTCCGACGGGATACCGACTTCCCGTGCCAGGTTGGCATGGTTCTGAAGCATACGGTACTCACCGTGTACAGGCATAAAATACTTTGGTTTAACGAGATTGATCATCATCTTGAGCTCTTCGCGGGAAGCATGACCAGAGACGTGCACACGCTGGTCGCTGTTGTCGATGACATTGGCGCCGAGCTTGCAAAGCATGTCAATGACCTTGCTCACGAGTTTTTCATTGCCCGGGATCGGATTGGCGGAGAAAATGACCGTATCCCCCGGACCGATATGGATCTGACGATGTTCACTCATCGCCATACGCGAGAGCGCCGCCATCGGTTCACCCTGACTGCCGGTGCAGAGGATGACCAGCTGGTTGTCCGGATACTGACGCATCTCGTCCATTTCGATGATGGTGTTCTTCGGCACATCGAGAAAACCGTATTCACTTGCGACATTGATCGTATTGATCATGCTGCGCCCGGTGATGACCACCTTACGGCGATTGGCATGGGCTGCGTTCAGCACTTGCTGCAGACGATGCACGTTGGACGCGAAAGTCGCGACAATGAGACGACCCTGCACATGCGGGAAGATCTTGTCAAATGTATCACCGATCGAGGATTCGCTCATGCTGAACCCCGGCCGTGTCGCGTTCGTCGAATCACTCATCATCAGGAGCACCCCGCGGGCACTGATCTCTGCGATACGTTGGAAATCCGTCGTCACACCGTCCACCGGTGTCTGGTCGAACTTGAAATCTCCTGTGTGGAAGATCACACCCAACGGTGTATGGATCGCCACGGCGCTCGCATCCGGAATACTATGGCAGGTCTTGATAAGCTCGACCTCCATATGTCCGACGCGGAACGGTTCACCATGCTTCACGACCACCAAACGCTGCTTGCCGAGATTGCGCGCCTCCTTGAGCTTTGGTTCGAGCAGCCCGATCGTCAGGCGCGTGCCATAGACAGGCACATGTAATTCTCGCAGGACATACGGCAAGCCGCCGATATGGTCTTCATGGCCGTGGGTGAGAACGATCCCTTTGACTTTTTCGATGTTCGACGTCAGATAGGTGATATCCGGGATCACACAGTCAACGCCAAGCAGGTCTTCGCTTGGGAAAGACATCCCTGCATCGATGACAATGATCTCATCCTTATATTCGATGGCCGTCATATTCTTCCCGATCTCTTCCAGTCCGCCCAATGGGATGATCTTGACGCCATCTTTTGTTTTTTGCTTAGAAATGATAATTTCCTCCTTCTTCATAGATTTGCCGGTCCAATATACTCAGCTCTTTCTATTATAAACAATTTCGCTAGGATATGCAAGCCGCCCCCTCATGCGCCGGATGGCTGCAAAAAAGCCAGGCACTTGCATGCCTGGCTAACGTTCTCTGACAATTATTGGACGACACCGGTGTTCTCCCCGGTACCCTCGCTCATATCTTCACTGACACCATTGTCAGCAGGAACTTCCGACTGAACGGACTCGTCCGTTGTCTGTTCGGTGGTGTCTGTCATACTGCTGTCCTGCGCAGCACTGTCATATCCATCCGTACTCTGTGAAGTGCTCTGGTCACTGCTCGTGGTCATATCAGAGGTGCTCTGAGTCGTCGAAGGATCGCTGGTCGTGGTGTCGTTCACCGTCCCGCCGGCAGGGGCAGCGTCACCTGAGGCACTGTCCGAACCGCCAAAAAGGCCGCGGATCCAGTCAAAGAAGCTGTTGATCCAGCTCTGGAGACGATCCAGGAAGCCCTGTCCTTCTTCACTCTGAAGATAATCACTGGCCTGACCGATGAGACCAGAAACGCTCTCAGCGAGGGAGCCCCAGTCGATATCAAGGCTGGCAAGCTGATTGACGAGGTCAAGAAGCTGTTGATATTGTTCGTCAGTCAGTGTGATACCAAGCTCAGAGAGCACCTGGTCGACCAGGCTCTGAACTTCTTCCGGACTGTCTGGTTTCTGATCAGCGATCTCCGTCTTGATGGTGTTGATCAGGTCGTTGGCCTGCTCGTCACCGATCTGGGAACCGAGCTCAGAGCTCGTTACGAGCTCCTGGGTGGCTGCCTGTTTGACATCTTCACTGATCGCCTCGCCAGTAGAGACTTCATAGGCTTTCATGATCCCGGTGAGCGCACCAGTACCGCTGACTTCGATCGGTGCAGTGATCTGTACGTCAGCATCATTGATGCCGGCAGTAAGGATGGCACTGCGATATGTTTCCGGGGTGACGTAGTTAATGTTGTGAGTCGTGACGTTGACGCCGCTGCCTTTAGTGGTGTAAGTGATCATGGCACAGGAATTGGTGCTGTTGCCGATCTGGGCTTCCGGCACCTTGCCGCTGAGGTATGCACGTTCCTCAGAGATGTCCACATCGATGACCTGCGCGTTATCACCAGCACCGAAATATTGCAAGACTTCCTGGCGCTGCTGCTGGTTAAGGTTCGTACCAATGGTCACGATCTGATCGCCGACCGCCGCATCCGCGAAGGATGCTGTTGGCATCAAAAGCAGCCCACAGAGCACCAGGGCTGAGATCAATTTCTTTTTCATGTATTTTCCTCCATAAAATGTCAATCACTGATGGCTTCTTGACATCGCTACTATAGCACACTGACTTTGTAAAAACGTAGCGAATTGGTAACAAAACTTTATACTCTCTCTTTGATCCTTATCGGGATGCGCCCGATGATCAGCGTCACGATGGTCAATATGATGAACTTATCGGCAAAGTCTGTCACGACCTGCACGAGAAAGACGCTGGCGACCAGCGGCAGATGCAGCACCCCGTAGAGCAGCTGCACGATGTACGAGGAGCTCGCCGATGTAATGCCGCCGAAGACGAAGGCGCTCACACAGGCACTGACGACCGCCGCCGGAAAGCCCACGATGAAGGCTTTGAGGGGCAGTGGCAGACGGGCCAGCCGCGGATGGCGCAGAAGGCTCGCGAACAGCGCCACCGTGATGCCGTTGGGGATGAACGGGATGGCAAAAGGATCATAGGTCGCATTGAGCAGACTCGACACGAGCGCGCAGGGCACCGCGTAAAAGGGGCCGCAGAACACGCCGACGAAGATCGTGCCGAAGGTGTCGCCATAGATCGGCAGCTTGGTGACCATCACCAGAAAACTGCCGAGGATGTTCAGGCACACGCCCAGGGCTGCAAAGGACAGCCGCACGATGTGTTTTCTCTCGCTCATCACGCCGCCCTCCCTTCACGCATGACAAAAAAGGTGCAACGGGTGATAAAACGATAGATCGGTAGAAGCATACCAATTCCTCCTTCGCTCGCCGACAGGGCAGGAAAACAGCCTGCCGCTTCTCTGCCGGCGACGTCTTAGTTTTTTATACTGGGAAGATCTCGAACCAGTGGACTCTATTATAACCGAAGTCCTTCGTTTACGCCAGACTGGATGAGTTCATCATCCTGGGCGATCTCATTGCGCTTGAGGCGCGCATAGACAATCTCTGTAAAAAGATAGTACATCGCTGCAAAGAGCGGCACCGAGAGCAGCATCCCGATGAGACCGAAGAGGCTGCCACCGATGGTGATGGCAAAAAGGGTCCACATCGCTGGCAGGCCAACAGATCCGCCGACCACCTTTGGATAGATGACATGTCCTTCCACCTGCTGCAGCACGATGAGAAAGATGAGAAAGGTCAGCGCTTTCATCGGACTCACCGTCAGGATGAGCAGAGCCCCCACAGCGCCGCCGATGAAGGCCCCAAAGATCGGGATCAACGCGCAGAAGCCGGTAAGCACACCGATCATCGGCGCATATGGCAGACGCAGGATAAGCATGCCAATGGTACAAAGGCTGCCCAGGATGATCGCCTCTGTGAGCTGACCAATGATAAAATGATAGAACTTGGCGAAACTCACCTGAGCTGCATGTACGAGGTAAACAGCTGTGCGCCTGGAAAGAAAAGCAAAACAGACCTTGCGTGCCTGCACCGCCAGCTTTTCCTTATTGAAGAGAATATAAATGCTGAAGATGAAAGCAACGACCACATGCACAATGCTCGAAGCCAATGAACTCACAAAGCTCACTGTGCTCATGACCGCCGATGAGAGCACCGAGGTCCAGGCGGAGATCTGGTCGTTCAGCATACCGGTGAGATACGTCTCCAGCGTGCTCGGTGAAAGGTTCTGTATCTGATCGATGAAATTTCCCACCGCCGGGCTGTACTGCTCGAACATCGAGAGGAAATTGATCAGATAGTCAATGTAGCTTGGGATCGACGAAAGGAACAGCGACACCGACGATGCCAGCTGCGGCAGCACAACGCTCACAACGAGCGCCAGGATCGCCCAGACAAGCACGATCGACAAGAGGATCGAGATGCCGCGCTCCATCTTTTTGAAACGAGCGTTCTGCACCCGTGCAAATATGCGCTGCTCAAAGAGACGCAGCGGCACATTGAGGATGAAGGCAATGACCACGCCGATCAGAAACGGTTGGATGAGCCCCATCACATAACCGATGAACCTGCCGACCATGTCCATATTGAACACGCCATAGATGATGAGCGCGACAACAAAGACAAGCGCTAACAAACGCGTCATCGTCAATTTTGGTAATTCCATGTGTAAACTCCTTTATAGAACATGTGACACAAGTATCCATGATGCCATTATACTTGTTTTCCCCTGTATTTCAAACACTGACGGGCAATTCCTACGAATTCTTGAAAAAGTTCCAAAAATCGCTGGGACAGTACATCTCTCATTTCACTTTCCTTCCATAATTTGCTATAGTGGAGACAGAAAAACCGACCAGACAGGAGTGAACATCTATGACCCTTTCAAAAGAATACTGGAAAGAACAATCCGTGCACTGCCAACCTGCGCTCTTAGATGACCTCGCGCCCCTCATCGCCATCGAGAGTGTGCGCGATGATGCCGCCGCCACGCCAGAAGCACCTTTTGGCCCCGGCCCAGCCGCAGCCCTCGACTATATGCTCAGCCTCGCAGAAAAAGATGGCTTTGAGACCAAGAACATCGACAACGTTGCCGGTGTCATCCGCTTTGGTCAAGGTGAGAAGATCCTCGGCCTTCTCGCTCACCTCGATGTCGTACCAGCCACCGGCCAGTGGGATTCGCCAGCCTACGAAGCCACCGTTCGCAACGGCCGCCTCTATGGCCGCGGCACCTCCGACGACAAAGGACCAGCCATGGCCTGCTACTATGCATTGAAACTCCTGCGCGACAGCGGTGTGACGCCAAACTGCCAGATCCACCTCATCCTCGGCACCGACGAAGAAAGCGAATGGCGCTGCATGCACCGCTACTTCGCCACCGAACCAATGCCAGACATGGCCTTTTCGCCAGACGCCGATTTTCCACTCATCAACGGTGAAAAAGGCGTCTTCGATCTGCCGATCCACTACTTCAGCGAAGGGCCCGAAGACAGTGCAGATGGCAGCCTCCTCTTTTTCGGCGGCGGTATCCGCTCCAACGTCGTACCAGAACATGCCTACGCCCGCCTGCTCACGGACCGCACCGATGCCATCGCCGAAGCTTGGAGCGCTTTCCTTGCCGAGAGCAAAGCCACCGGCCGCGCCGAAGAAGACGATGACATCCTCACCTTGATCTGTGACGGCCACTCCGCCCATGGCATGGAACCCCAGGTCGGGCTCAACGCCGCTACCACTCTCGCCGCCTTCCTCATGCGCTACGACCTCGGCGGCGCGAACGCCTTCCTGCGCTTCCTCGGCGAGACCCTGCACGAAGATTTTTACGGCGAACGTCTCGGTATCGCTGCCCACGACGATGTGATGGGCAATGTCACCGTCAACCCCGGCATCATCGATTACGAAGCCGGCACAGGTGAAGTCCTGCTCAACATCCGCTACCCACGCAGCACCAGCTTCGAAGCGATCCTTGACACGCTGAATGCACGCGCCGCCGGCTGGCAGCTGCGCCTGAAAGAAGCGAAGAATGTCAAAGCGGTCCACTATGTGCCAGACGACGATCCTCTCGTCCAGACCCTGCTCGACGTCTATACAGAGCACACCGGCAGAACCGCCGCGCCAGCATCTATCGGCGGCGTCACCTACGCCCACGTGATCCCGCGCGGCGTTGCCTACGGCATGACCATGCCAGACAGCGACGTTGTCATCCATCAGCCGAACGAAAGCCTCATCCTCGCCGACCTCGAAGCCGCCACCGCCATCTTCGCTGACGCCATCTACCGCCTGGTGAAGTGAACACCGGTCCTATAAATAAAAGCGCCCCGTGCAGAGACCTTATGGTCCCTGCACGGGGCGCTTTTTCATCTAAAGGGCTCAATCCTGCAGCTGCTTGCCGACACTGCGGGCATCGGCAACGGCTTCTGTGACCTTATAGTATTTCCTTGTGTGCGGATCGAAAGAGAGCGGCGCGAGGGCGGCAACATTGATCATACCGTCGGCGGTAAGGATGCGCTCGTCGACGGTGATGTCTTTGATCTCGCCAATGAGGATGTGGCTCTCTTCGTCGTAGCTGACGAGGGTGCAATCGAGGGTATAGGCAAGCTCATCGATGAGGGGTGCGCCGGTCTGCTCAGATTTTGTAGCATGGAATCCTGCACGTGCAAATTTATTGGATACATTGTTGCCGCTGGTGATGCCAACGTAGTCACAAGCAACGACCTGATCTGCCTGACCCATGCTGACTGTGAAAGCACCTGCCTGGCGCAAGGCTGCGACGGTGGCATGAGAAGGGTTCAGGCTCATCATGATCTTATCGCTCGCACAAAGGCCGCCCCAGGCGGCGTTCATGCACTGCGGCGTGCCGTGTTCGTCATAAGCGGCGATGATGAGGACAGGTTCTGGATAAATGCGTGGCTGAACGCCAAGACTTTTTCTCATTGATGATCACTCCTGATGTTTTTTCTGTTCTCAAGTATATCACATTTCAGGCCTGCACTCAAAAGCTTGACAAACCGTTCGATTGCAGATAGAATATCATTGCCACAGGTAATTACCCTCGGTAATTTTATAGCACTCAAAGGAGGAACACACTCTCCATGTCTATCTCAACTTTTGAACGCCGGCTTGACAGACGTGTGATCATCTCTGTCATCGCAACGGGGCTTCTGACCTTCACAGGCGTCTGCGCGGAAACGGCGATGAACGTCATCTTTCCGACCCTGATGAAAGAATTCGGGATCACTACCTCGACGGTACAGTGGGTGACAACGATCAATCTGCTGATGCTGGCGATCATCATCCCTACTTCATCCTGGCTGAAAAAATGTTTCCAAACCAGACATATCTTTGCTGCCGCGGTCTTGTTCTTCGCCGCAGGCACACTTCTCGGCATGTGGTCGCCAAACTTTCCGGTTCTCATCACTGGCCGCATGTTGCAGGGGATCGGCACCGGCATGGCGATGCCAATGATGTCGAATATCATCATCGAACAGGTACCTGCGAAGAATACTGCGACGATCATGGGCTTTGCCACAATGACGATCGCTCTTGGACCGGCGATCGGACCAGCGATCGGCGGAGCGATCGTAGGCGCCTTCGGCTGGCGCATGATCTTCGCTTTTCTGCTGCCTTTTGTGATCATCGCTGCGATCGGCGGGATCTGCTGCATCTATCAGTCATCGATCATCGAAAAGGAACCGTTTGACCTCAGGGGTTTCCTGATGCTGGCGATCTGCTTCACCTGTCTTTTGGTGCCGCTCTCGAACATCAGTCACTGGGGCATCGCTAACCCGCTCATCTGGATCCTGCTCGTCCTCGCGCTGGCCATGCTCCTGCTCTTCAAACGCCACTGTGACAAACAAAAGACACCGCTCCTGAACCTTACGATCCTGCGCACGCCGGCTTTTACCTTCAGTCTCACAGCACTGCTCCTTTGTCAGTTCTTCACACTGGCGCGCGGCTTTATGATCCCAAACTTTTTCCAGCTGACCAACGGTGAATCGGCATTCCTCTCCGGCTGCATCATCCTGCCGGCTTGCCTGATCGGTGCGGTGATGAACCCATTTTCCGGTCGGCTCTATGACACGATCGGCGCACGGGTGCCGATCACGATCGGCTTTCTCTGCATCTTTGCCGAAGTTGTCCTGGAGATGATCTTCATGCGCCATGTCAGTGCCTATATGATGATGGCGATCTGTGTACTCTACTGCATTGGCCAGAGCCTGGCAACCGGCAACGCCACGACCTTCGCTCTGCGCAGTCTGCCTGAGGCGCGCACAGCCGACGGCACCGCTGTTATCAACACACTCCAGCAGCTCTTCGGCGCCATCGGCACAGCCGTCGCTTCTACGATCGTAAGCTTCGGACAGGCCGCACATCCTGAGGACCTCGCTCTTGGAACAGCAGTGGGCACCCAATGGTCTCTGTATATGATCGCTGCCCTGGCGGTGATCATGCTGCTGTGCGCCATCAAAGGTCTGCGCAGCATTCCAGAAAAATGACAACCTGCGCCCGGATGGGCGCATTTTTTAATTCTCCGACTATGCCATGGAACATTGACAAACACAGTCTGCTTTCATATAATGGATAATGTTTTTTGGGTAATTACCTGTGGTAAGATTTTAGAAAGAGGGAATATAATGGACACTTGTCTCACCCGCGCCTTTCTTGACGCCTGCCAGCTCGCCAAACGTCTTCTGAGTTGTCTGCCGCCTTTGCCAGATTGGATGACGCCGCGCCAGGTACATGCGATCGACGCGATCTATCAGCTCAGTCTCAGACAAGGTACTGTACGGCCAAGCGATGTGGCACGTTATCTGGAAGGCACGATGCCTTCGATCACGCGCATGCTCAGTGCTCTTGAAGCGCACGACGCCATTGAACGCATTCCGGATGATAGCGACAAACGCAGCCACGCCCTGGTGCTGACCCCATATGGCCGGTCGCTCTACGACACTCATGTGGCACGCTTTCATGAACACGTAACAGCGCTCTTTTCTGAGATCCCGGAACGCGACATGTGTGTGACTGTCTCTGTGATCGAACGCGCCTGGGAATTGCTCAAGAACGACGATTCTGATCTAAAAAAGGAGGAACACGCTGATCAATGAGTGAAACATTTTCTTTCGAGCGCCGTCTCGATGCGCGGCTCATCGTCTCTGTCATGGCACTGGGGCTGATGAGCTTTACCGCGATCCTGTTCGAAACGGCGATGAACGTCATCTTCCCGACTCTGATGACGGAATTTGATATCCCGACTTCCACTGTTCAGTGGGTCACCACCGTCAACCTTATGACCCTTGCTATCGTTATCCCTACATCATCCTGGTTGACGAAACGTTTTAAGATGAAGTCGCTCTTCATCGCTTCCTGGCTTTTCTTCACGGTGGGCACGCTCTGCGGGCTCTGGTCGCCAAACTTTGCGGTACTGATCCTGGGTCGTGTGCTGCAGGGGATCAGCGGCGGCATCTCGATCCCTTTGATGAACATCATCATCCTCGAACAGGTGCCTTACAAGAACACGGCCACGATCATGGGCATCGCGACCCTGGTCATCGTCCTCGGTCCTGCACTCGGGCCTGCCTTCGGTGGCTTCATTGTCGGCATCGCCAGCTGGCGCATGATCTTTGGCGTCATGCTGCCGCTTTTGGTGCTCTCCGGTATCTTCGGCATCACCTGCATCCGCCAGTCGCGCCAGCTTGAAAAAGCACCGTTCGACTTTGTGAGCTTCCTGCTCCTGGGTGTGAGTTTCCTGTGCATCATCTACCCAACCTCGACGATCAGCCACGTCGGCATCGGCAGTCCGATCGTCTGGGGCATGCTGGCGGTCGCTGTTGTGCTCCTGGTGATCTTTGTACGCCACGCACGCAAAGTCGAAAAGCCGCTCCTGAACCTCGACATCTTAAAGACGCCGACCTTCACCTTCTGCCTGATCGCGCTTTTGCTCGCACAGTTTGCGACGCTGACCCGCGGCTTCATGATCCCGAACCTCTTCCAGCTCCACGGCGGCGTTACAGCCTTTGTCGCCGGCATCATCGTGCTGCCGGCCTGCATCATTGGTGCAGTGCTGAACCCATTTTCCGGCCGCATCTATGACACCATCGGGCCTAAGCTCCCTGTGACGATCGGCTTCATCCTCATCCTCACCGACCTGGCGCTGGAGATGTTCTTCATGGTCCACGTCAGTGCCTATGTGATGATGGCGATCTGTGTCATCTACTGTGTCGGCCAGAGCCTGGCACTGGGTAACACCACGACCTTTGCCCTGCGCAATCTGCCAGGGGACCAGTATGGTGACGGCACCGCTGTCATCAACACCCTGCAGCAGCTTTCCGGCGCTGTCGGTACCGCCGTTGCTTCGACACTGATCACCTTCGGCCAGGCTGCACTGCCAGACGACATCGCCCAGGGCACCGCCAACGGTACCCAGTGGGCACTGTACCTCAACTTCGCGCTCGGTATCATCATGTTCCTCTGCGCCATGAAAGGCCTGCGCAGCGGAAAAAAACAATGAGCGATGCCCATCATATCTGGTTATACGACGGGAAAATATATTCCCGTCTTTTTTTGTGGATTTTGTACGCGGAATGATGGACACAACTGCAAATACGTGCCATAATAAAAATAATGTGACAAATATCAAAGTTCACGCACGAATAACAGAGAAGGTGAAACTCATGAGTAGATTGGATATCAACACGCCTGACCAGGCGCAAATGGTCGTTGACCAGCTCTACCACGACATGGAGCGACGCATCATCGCTTCTGGCCCGGGGCTTTGCCCGGTCGATATGGCATTGAACTTTCTCCAGATGTGCCACGCTCAGAGCTGCGGGAAATGCGTGCCCTGCCGCATCGGTCTCGGTCAGCTCGCAAACCTGATGCGCGGCATCCTGGACGGCAAAGGCAAGATGCAGGATCTGGAAACAATGCGGGAAACGGCTGAGATCATCGAAGCCACCTCTTCCTGCGCCATCGGCACCCACGCGGCACGTCTGGTTCTCACAGGCCTCAAAGGCTTCCGCGACGATTATATCGAGCACATCAAAAACCATCGCTGCCTCGGCAACATGGAACAACCGGTGCCATGTGTGGCCCTCTGCCCAGCCAACGTCGACATCCCAGGCTACATCGCTTTGATCCGCGAAGGCCGCCCAGCCGACGCAGTGCGCCTGATCCGCAAAGACAATCCATTCCCTGTGGCCTGCGCCTACGTCTGCGAACATCCATGTGAAGCGCGCTGCCGCCGCACCATGCTCGATGAACCGATCAATATCCGTGGTCTCAAGCGCTACGCTGTTGACACGGCAGGTGATGTGCCGCAGCCAGAATGCGCGCCATCGACAGGCAAGCGCATCGCTGTTGTCGGCGGTGGTCCGGGGGGACTTTCCTGTGCCTATTATCTGGCACTGATGGGCCACGAAGTGACCATCTATGAAAAGTTCAAACGCCTCGGCGGCATGCTCCGCTATGGCATCCCGAGCTATCGCTACCCACGCGAGCTGCTCGATCAGGAGATCGATTCCATCCTCTCTCTCGGCATCAATGTCCACACCGAAACAGAAGTCGGCAAGGATATCTCCTTTGCCAATCTTGACGCCACCTACGACTGCATCTACCTCGCCATCGGCGCCCACACCGATAAAAAAACCGGCATCGAAGGTGAAGACAGTGAAGGCGTTTACAGCGCAGTAGAGATCCTGCAGCAGATCGGCGACGACATCTATCCGGACTTCGCCGGCAAGAACGTCGTCATCATCGGCGGCGGCAATGTTGCCATGGACGTCACACGCTCAGCGATCCGCTTCGGTGCAAAGAAGGTCACTTGCGTTTACCGCCGCCGTCAGGAAGATATGACGGCACTGCCTGAAGAAATCGAAGGGGCCATCGCCGAGGGTGTAGAACTCCTGACCATGCATTCGCCACTGCGCATCGAAGCCGATGAGAACGGCCAGGCCACAGCCCTCATCGCCCAGAAACAACTGACTGGGCTGATCAAGCGCGGCCGCCCATCCCTGTCTGCTGATGAAGTGCCAGAGACCCGCATCCCAGCCGATATCGTCGTTGAAGCCATCGGCCAGGGGATCGATTCCCGTGCCTTTGAAGCAGCCGGTGTACCAGTCTTCCACGGCGCCATCAGCGCCCTTTCTGACAGCCGCCTCTCCGATACGCACATGGATGGCGTCTTCGCCGGCGGCGACTGTGTCACCGGCCCTGCCAGCGCCATCCGCGCCATCGCGGCCGGCAAGGTTGCTGCCGCCAATATCGACGAATACCTCGGTTTCAACCATGAGATCACCGTCGACGTCGCCATTCCGGCGCCACGCCTCGGCGACAAGCCACAGCACGCCCGCGTCAACTGCACCGAGCGTGAGGCCAATGAGCGCAAAAACGACTTCATCTGCATTGAATGCGGCCTCACCGACAAGGGCGCGCTCGCCGAGAGCAGCCGCTGCCTGCGCTGCGACCACTTCGGCTACGGCATCTTCAAAGGGGGGAGACATACCAAATGGTAACTTTAACGATCGACAATACATCCATCACCGTACCAGCTAGCACCACCATCCTCAAGGCCTGCGAGATCGCCGGCCATCCGGTGCCAAGTCTCTGCTACTGGGAAGGGCTCAATGAGATCGGCGCCTGCCGCATGTGCGTCGTCGAAGTCGAAGGTATCGACCATCTCTTGCCAGCCTGCATCGACACCGTCGCCGACGGCATGGTCGTCCACACCAACAGCCCGCGCGTGCGTCAGGCCCGTCGTACCAATCTCCAGCTCATCCTCTCGCAGCACAACTGCGAATGTCCGACCTGCGTGCGCAACGGCAACTGCCAGCTGCAACGCGTCGCCTATGAGCTCAACGTACTCTCCAACCCATTCCCAAAACAGATCCCGATGGTCGACTGGGATATGACAGCGCCGCTCATCCGCGATGCCTCCAAGTGCATCAAATGCATGCGCTGCATCCAGGTCTGCGACAAGATCCAGGGGCTCAACATCTGGGACGTTGCCGGTACTGGTTCCCGCGTCACTGTCAACGTCAGCTACAACCGCACGATCCGCGAAGCCGACTGTTCTTTCTGCGGACAGTGCATCACCCATTGTCCGACCGGCGCTCTGCATGAGCGCGACGATACGGAAAAAGTGCTCGACGCCCTCGCCGATCCGGATACCATCACCGTCGTACAGGTGGCACCAGCGGTGCGCGTTGCCTGGGCCGAAGAGCTCGGCATCGACAGCGATATCTTCTCCACGCCAAAAATGGTCGGTGTCCTCAAACAGATGGGCTTCGACTATGTTTTCGATACCAACTTCGCGGCTGACCTGACAATCATGGAAGAGGCCACCGAGTTTATCGAGCGCTTCACCCACCGCGACCAGTACAAGTGGCCGATGTTCACTTCCTGCTGCCCGGGCTGGGTGCGTTTCCTCAAATCCAACTTCCCTGAGATGACCGACAACCTCTCCACCGCAAAATCGCCGATGCAAATGTTCGGCGCGATCTGCAAGACCTATTTCGCCAACTCCATCGGTGCTGATCCTCACAAGATCTGCATGGTCGCCATCATGCCATGTCTTGCCAAAAAGGAAGAAGCAGCACTGGAACCGATGCGTGATGCCTGCGGCGATCCGGACGTCGACATCGTACTGACGACCCGCGAGTTCACGCGCATGATCCGCGCCGACCACATCCTCATCGACGAGATCCCGGACAGCGACTTTGACCATCCGCTCGGGACTTCCACCGGTGCCGCTGCCATCTTTGGCACCACCGGCGGGGTCATGGACGCGGCGCTCCGCACCGCCTACTACATGATCACCGGCTTCAACCCAGATGCCGACAACTTCCAGGAAGTGCGCGATATCCAGTTTGGAGAAGGCCGTGAAGCCACCTTTGAGATCCCTGGCGCCGGCAATGTGCGCGTCGCCGTTATCAGCGGCCTGGCCAATGCGCGTAAACTGCTCAACGCTATCAAGAGCGGCAAGGCCCGCTATGATTTCGTCGAAGTCATGGCCTGCCCTGGCGGCTGTGTCGGCGGCGGCGGCCAGCCGATCGTCGACGGCATCGACCTCAACGTTTACCGCGGCGCCGCCCTCTGGAAGATGGACCGTGACATGGAGCTCCGCTTCAGCCATGAGAACCCGGATATCCAGGATCTCTACCGCCTCTATCTCAGCCGTCCTTGCAGCGAAAAGGCCCACCACCTGCTGCACACCGACCACCACGCCTGGAAGATGCCGCGCCACATGGTCGACGACTGATCCCTTTCAGCACTGACAAAGGACCGTCCTTGCCGACGGTCCTTTTTTCTTTACACGATACGATAAAAAATCGTTGTTTGTCTTCATGCCCGTTTCGTACTATACTGATACCATCATCTAAAAAGGGAGGTCCATCATGGAAGAAGAAAAAGTCTCCTTATGGAAGTTGTTCTGCGCCACCTTTGTGCTGAGCGGCTTCACCTTCGGCGGCGGCTACGTCATCATCACACTGATGAAAGAGCGCTTCGTCGACAGATACCACTGGATGGAGGAAAACGAGATGCTCGATATGGTCTCCATCGCCCAGTCAGCGCCGGGGCCGATCGCCGTCAACGGTTCTGTCATCACCGGCTACAAGCTGCGCGGCATGGCCGGGGTGCTGGCAGCCGTGATCGGAACGGCCCTGCCGCCGTTTCTCATCATCACCGTGATTTCGTTCTTCTATGACGCCTTTGCCGACAGTTTCGTCGTCTCCCAGCTGCTTGAAGGCATGCAGGCAGGGGTCGGTGCCGTGATCGCCTCCGTCGTCTATGACATGGCTGCCGGTATCGTCAAAGGACGTTCAACGTTCTCTGACCTGATCATGGTGGCCGCCTTCATCGCCACCTGCTTTTTTGGCGTCAGCGTTGTGGCCATCGTCATCATCTGCATCGTACTCGGCGTCCTGCGCACGCTGCTCCTCAGAAAGGAGGCCCAGTGATGATCTATCTCCAGCTTTTCACGAGCTTTTTCCAGGTCGGCCTCTTCGCCTTTGGCGGCGGCTATGCAGCACTGCCGCTGATCCAGGACCAGGTCATCACCAATAACGCCTGGCTCTCCATGGAAGAGTTCACCCATCTCGTCACCATCTCACAGATGACCCCAGGTCCGATCGCCCTCAACGCAGCCACCTTTGTCGGCACCAAGGTCGCCGGTATCCCCGGCGCCATCATCGCTACGGCCGGCTGCGTAGCGCCTTCCTGCATCATCGTCACCATCCTTG
The DNA here is from genome assembly GCA_958451915.1 of uncultured Peptococcaceae bacterium. Lineage (GTDB taxonomy): Bacteria > Bacillota > Peptococcia > Peptococcales > Peptococcaceae > UMGS1590. Next base: position 95,715 of record CAUDRX010000001.1, on the reverse strand, counting down.
CCACCCTCTATCTGCGCTATAAAAACACCACCAGCCTCAAGAGCATCCTCGGCACCCTGCGCCCGGCTACCGTCGCTCTCATCGGCTCCGCCGGCATCTCCATCCTGCTCACAGCCTTCTGGGGCAGCGACGCCGTCATCAGCGCCATCGACCTCGCCAGGACAAACTGGCTCATGGTCGCCCTTTTCGTTCTCTGCTTCGTTCTCCTGCGCAAGACCAGGCTCAGCGCCGTGCCCGTGATGGTCATCGCTGGTGTCATCAAACTCTGCCTCGCCCTGGCAGGTATCGGCTGATTTACAACGCTCCTCTAACAGGAGCGTTTTTTGCTGGCGTTAATGGTCTCTATTTTCTTTACCATTGCACCATGTTCGCACGATTCTGTTATAATGAGAACCAATGATCACAGAAACGGAGCGACAACCATGAACGCTTGCTACTTCCACCGCCAATTACTGGCTGAAAGGTTCAACGCATCCCGCCAGGTACTGATCGCACTCGGCGACGAACACCGCCAGCAGATTTTTCTCGCATTGCTGGAAAACGTGCACGAGGGCATGCGTGTGCCCGAACTGATGCAGCGCACCCATCTCTCCCGTCCGGCACTCTCCCGCCATCTGAAGATCCGCAAAGCGTCCGGATTGGTGGAGATGCATCGCATCGGCACCAAAAATTTTTACTACGCCGCCACCAACGAAGAATACTGGGCCGATCTGTATGCGCTGATCGGTCAGGTACTGGAGGCCGTGCGCACAGCAAAAGCCAATGGCTATCCCCGTTTTGAGGAGGAAAAAGAATGACCCTTTTAGAAGCCATGGATGCGCGCCACAGCGTGCGCCGTTTCCTGTCAACCCCATTAACCGGCGAAACCATCCTCGCGCTTGAGCGCGAGATCGCCGTCTGCAACCGCGAAGGCAATCTCCACATCCAGCTTGTCACCGATGCGCCCGATGCCTTCGAAAGCCGCCTGGCCCACTATGGCAAGTTTGACAATGTGCAGCACTTCATCGCACTCATCGGTCCGAAGAGCACTGATCTCGATGAACGCATCGGCTATTACGGCGAACGGCTGGTGCTCCTGGCGCAAACCCTCGGTCTCAACACCTGCTGGGTCGCACTGACCTTCAGCAAGAGCGCCAGCAAAAACCATTGTCAGATCGCCAAAAACGAGAGACTCGTCTGCGTACTGGCCCTGGGCCATGGTGCAACAGCCGGCACCCCGCACAAAAGCAAAGCGCTCGATGCCGTCTGCGACGATACAGACAATATGCCAGAGTGGTACCAGCGCGGCCTGCACTACGCCCTGCTCGCGCCAACGGCCGTCAATCAGCAGAGATTCTGTTTTTCCCGCCAGAGCAACCGCGTCACTGTCAAGCCCGGCGTCGGATTTTACAGCAAAGTGGACCTCGGCATCGTCAAATACCACTTTGAACTTGGCGCCGGCCGCGAAAACTTCCGCTGGTTATGAGTACAGAACCGTCGCAGCATGCGGCGGTTTTTTTATTGAACACTGGTTAAAAAACTTGCCTGTGCGTATAACGACGGCTCAATGGTTTTCCGTGTAAAGCCATGGTATGATAAACACAACAGGATCCTGATTATTTTCACAGGAGGTCATCTCATGAACATTGGAGAACAGATCCGTACCTACCGCAAGGAAAATAACCTTACACAAGAGCAGATCGCCACAGCGCTCGGCGTCACCACACCGGCAGTGAACAAATGGGAGCGCGGCGTGAGCCTGCCCGATATCACGCTCCTGCCAGCATTGGCACGGCTCCTTGAGATCGACATGAACACCCTCTTCTCTTTCCACGAAGCGCTCACAGAGCAGGAAGTCACCCATTTTGTGAACACCCTCTACGCCCGTGCCATGGCCGGTGAGATCGCAGATGCATTCGCTGAAGCACAGAAAAAGCTCCGCGATTACCCCCATGATGTTCCGCTTTTGTATACCTGTGCCACCATGCTCTCCGCCGCCCTCACCCTCCATCCGGACGAAGCAGCAGAGCACAGCGCCTGGCGCGCAGCCATCACCGACTGGCTCACACGCGCCTCCGAAGAAGGCGACGACACTTTTCGCACCGCCGCCCGCTACCAGCTCGCCACTCAAGCCATTCAGGAAGGCCGCTATGATGAAGCAGAGTGCCTGGTCGAACAACTGCCCAACGGCACCTTCGACAAAAACATGCTGTGGCTCTCACTCCTGAGCCAGCAGGGCCGCTACGAAGAAGCAGCCCTGCTGGCAGAATCGCAGGTGCTCGCAAAGGTCGTGCTCCTGCACAGCCATCTTCTGCAGCTCATTGAGTATGACGTGAAGAGTGATCGCCCGGCCGATGCACAAGCCGTCGCAGATCTCGCCAGCACCCTCGCCGAGTGCTTCGGCCTCTGGCCACACGAAAGCGAAAGCTCGCAGCTTGTTCTCGCCCTCCACAAGCAGGATCGTGATGCTGCCCTCGCCCATATCCGGCACATCTTCGACATCCTCGGCGAGACCTGGGACGGCAGCACCTGCGCCCATTTTCGCCATCTCGCCGAAGCCGGCAAACTGCCGGATGCCGGACCATCGGTGCGCACCGTCTTTCTGCGTGAACTCCAGACCCAGCCGGAATACGACTTTCTGCGTGAGAGTGACGAATTCCAGGCACTCCTGGCCGAAGCACGAAACACGCTCGCATAAAAGGTCTCAAGACGTGCGGCCAGTGCTTCAGGGGCTTCTTCATTGACGATATGACCGACGCCGGGGATCACGTCGCATTCGGCCCCGGGGATGTGTGCAGCAAAGAAACGCGCAGATGCAAGGTTGGCGCGGTCCTTTTCGCCGCAAAGAATGAGCGTTGGACAGTGGATCTGTGCCACCTGTGCGCTGAAATCCAGATCCTTCATAGAATCCCCAAGGGCGAAGGTGTCCGCTTTGTCAAATGCCATCGTCCGGAAGACCTGCGCCGGAAAAATGCGAAAGGCGGCATTCTGCACAGCGAAAGCAACCTTTGGCACCTTATGCGGTGTACCGATGAGGGCAAGAGAACGGATCTTTTCGGGATGTTCCAGCGTGTACGCCAGCGCCAGGATGCCGCCAAGCGAAAGGCCGCAGAGATCAAGCGGGGTGTCTGCCTTCGCGCAGTAGCGGGCGAAGGCGGCGCAAAGATTCTCAAAGCGCGCAGGCTAGCCTTCCAGGAGAGCAGCGAGATTCGGCCGCAGGATCTGCGCACCTGCCGGCATCCGGGAGACGGTCGCCCGCCAGCTTGCTGCCTGATGGCCTGAACCGTGCAGAAAGATCATGGTCATGGTCATATACTCCTTTCAAATGAACGCGAGATGTCTCGCATCGATCGGTTTCCTAACCCAGCACCGTTTCGATAAGGCGGTGCCAGTTCCGCCAGGCAATGGCTTCACACTCGGCTTCACTGAAACCGGCTGTACGCAGGCGGGTGATAAAAGCCTGTGCACGGCTGGCGTCCTCAAGGCCGGGCACGTTGGGATTGGCCGCATCGTTGTAGCTTGCCATGGCATCACGGTGCAGGTAATCATTGAAATCAAAGCCGAGGGCCAGGTGGGCTGTGCCGATGGTCTCAGCGATGTGCACTGCGTGGCGCACGAAGGTATCAAGGGTCTGTTGAGCGGCATCGGCAGCGACAAAGCCTTTGAAGGCATTGAGCCCGACAAGGCCGCCGGTGGCTGCAATGGCACGCAGCTGATCATCGTCCAGATTGCGCGGCACAGCGTTGACGCTGCGGGCATTGGAATGGGACGCGATCAGAGGGCCGTGGACTGCGCCCAGCACATCCCAGAAAGAAGCATCCCCCAGATGGGAGACATCGACGAGCATGTGCCGCGCTTCCAGCCGCGCCAGCACACGCCGCCCCGCTGCCGTGAGGCCGCGCGACGGATCGCCCTTTGCACCGCCGGCGAGCGCATTGTCGTTGTTCCAGGTGAGCATGGCGTGGCGCACACCGAAATCATAGAGGGCATCGATCTGCCCATCATCTTCGCCGATGGCATCCAGCCCTTCGGTGCCTAGGAGGATGTAGAAACGCCCCTGTGCCCTGGCCGCAGCGATCTCGCCGCAGTTATGCACCAGCACCGCTTCCCCGCATGCCGCAAGCTCCTCGCGCACTGCCTGGCAGAGCGCGCGAAAGCGCGGCACGGGCGCGTTCGTATGCGGCGGGTCCACCCACAGCACCAGACAGCCGCCTTCAATGCCGCCAGCGCGAAGCCGCGGCAGATGTACCCGCGCCAGTACATCTTTCTCCCCAGCCAGCCGACGCCGCAGTACGTCTGTAAAGATGTCTGAATGCCCGTCAAAGATCTGCAAGATCACTTCCTCCTTCACCCATCCGAAAACCATATAACAAGGCCCCCGAGCATCATGATCTACTCGAGGGCTTCTGGCGATCGTCAGTATTTTTCTTTTCTCCATACAAACGGAACGTGTGCCGTCCCGCAGAGATCCACGATGGACCTCAATGCACTTTCAATTTATGCAGCGTCTTGATATAGCCAGGATCGTCGTGATCGACGATGTCACTGTGACCCAGGTCCATCGCTGCGATCTCTGTCATATCTTCCTCGCTCAGTTCGAAATCCCAGATGTTGAGATTTTCCACCATGCGGTCCTTATGTACCGATTTTGGGATGACGGTGACGCCGCGCTGCACGTTCCAGCGCAAGGCGACCTGTGCGGCACTCTTGCCATATTTCTCACCGATGGCCGTGAGCACTGGATGCACGAAGATGCCATGGGTGCCTTCGGCAAATGGGCCCCAGGCTTCTGGATGCACGCCGTACTGCTGCATCGTCTTCAGCGCCTTTGGCTGCTGGAAGAATGGATGCAGCTCGATCTGATTGACTGCCGGCAACATCCCGACGGTCTCGCAGAAATCCGCCAGACGTGCCGGATACATATTGCAGACACCGATGGCACGGAGTCTGCCGTCCCCCACAGCTTCTTCCATCGCGCGCCATGCACCATAGATATCGCCTAATGGCTGGTGGATGAGATAGAGATCGAGATAGTCGAGCCCGAGATTGTCCAGAGAGCGTTGGATGGCGGCCTTCGCCCCTTCATAGCTGGCATCCTGCACCCAGAGCTTCGAAGTGACGAAAAGTTCTTCCCGTGCCACACCACTGGCTTTGATGGCGCGGCCAACGCCTTCTTCGTTCATATATGCAGCAGCGGTATCGATCAGGCGATAGCCCGCCTGGATGGCTTCGAGAACAACCTTTTCGCATTCAGTCTGATCGGTCACCTGGAAGACGCCATAGCCCTCCAGAGGCATCTGGACCCCATTGTTCAGTGTTACATATTCCATCAACGATGACCTCCTTCTTGGTCTTTATACTATAGATATTATACGCTGTCTCTCGCCGGAGCGCCAATAGGAAATCGTGATTGTTGCAATTTTCGCAAAAAGCGCCTCCGGCCGAATGACCAGAGGCGCTGTCTGTTCTCTCACTTTACATGCTCATTGTGATAAGCTTCGGTCTTGCGGATAGCGTCGTCAACATCGGCACGGCTGATCGGATATGGCAGATACTGCATGCAGCGGTCAGCCATGGTACCATCGAGGAGTTTTTCGTAATCCGGCGTGCCGATCTGGATGTCGATCTCAGCAAGACTGGTCGGCAGACCGAGGGCACGGTTGATATTGAACTGGCGCTCAAAGTCTTCCATCCGGCCTTCGTGCATGAGCTGTGGCAGGCATGCATAGGCAACGATCTCGCCGTGCAGGTGGTTCTGCTCGCAGGCTGGGATCGGTGTGGAGCCGTAGAAGATGGAATGTGGGATGGCGCCGTTGTATTTCTCAGTCTCGATGAGGGTGCTGATGATGCCGCCAGTGATGATGATGTTGAGAACGATCTGCTTCAGCGCTTCACTGGCCACGTGGTTCTTGCAGTCTTCGTAAGCCTGGACAGCGTATTTGAAGAGCGGTTCACCACAGTGCTTGGCGAGGTCGACACCGATCATATTGGAATGATCGAGTTCATCGTTCATCGCGGAGAACGGTGGTTCGTAAGCCTTGCTGAAAGCATCACCGATACCGGCCCAGATGTATTCCAGCGGCGCCTTGCAGATGATGTCAAGATTGATAAACGCGTGCTTGGCCGGCTCTTTGCGGTAATGGAAACCAGCAAGGCTGCGGTCTGGCTTGTGCATGACGCAGACAAGGGTAACGGCCGCACAGTTGGAAGCGATCGTCGGGAAGGTGAAGAGCGGCTTGTCGAGCTTGTCGGCAGCAGTCTTGCAGGTATCGGTGGCGCGCCCGCCGCCGACAGCAAAGATCATATCGGCAGCCTGCACATCTGGATTGGCACAGAGGGCGTCGGCAGCTTCATAGGTGACGTCATCGCCATATTTGAGAAAACCGGTGATCTCGATGTCGCTGCCAGCCACGCCGGCGAGCAGGTCTTCTTTGGCGGCTGCCATGGCTTTTTCACCGCCGATAACGATGGCCTTGGTGCCGTACGGACGGCAGATGTCCGGCACTTTCTTGTACACATCTTTACCGCCGATGCTATAGGATGGAAGGAAAACGGATTGGGTCTCCATAAAAATGCAACTCCTTTGGTTTAATGACTGTTATAGTACAATTATAAAGCGTGCTGAATAAATACGCAATCTTTTTGAAAAAAATTGCGCTCACCTTCTGTCAATTTCCGAGGGGCGTGCTATAATAGGAGGCACGAAAAGGTTTTATATAACAGAAAGGAAGGAACCGTTCCCATGCTAGAAAATAAGGAACAACACCTCGCGGCCCTGCGCGAGATCTTCGGCAAGGAGCGCGTGCTGCACGAACCGATCGACTGCTTCGGCTACAGCTACGACGCCTCGCCGGAAGCCCTCGATCCGGATGAAACGCCGGACTTTGTCTGCAAGGCCCACACCACCGCGGAAGTCTCCGCTCTCATGAAATACGCCAACGCCCACAAGATCCCTGTCGTCGTGCGCGGCACCGGCAGCGGCCGCAGCGGCGGCGTCATCCCTGTACAGGGCGGCATCGTCCTCGGCGTCGACGAGATGAAGGAGATCGTCGAGCTCGACGAAAAGAACCTCACCCTGCGCGTGCAGCCAGGCGTCCTCACCAAAGACGTGCACGAATTCTGCGCCGACCACGGCCTCTACTACCCGCCAGAACCCTCTTCTTATAAATATTCCACCATTGGCGGCAACATCGCCGAAAACGCCGGCGGCATCCGCGCCGTCAAATACGGTGTCACAAGTGACTACGTCCTCGGCCTGGAAGTCGTGCTGGCAAACGGCGACGTCATCCACACCGGCGGCAAACTCATCAAGAACGTCACCGGCTACAACATGACCCAGCTCTTCGTCGGCTCCGAAGGCACCCTCGGCATCATCACCGAAGCCACCCTCAAGGTCATCGGCAAGCCTGCCTTCACCAAGAGCGCCATGGCCACCTTCAGGAGCGTTGAGGACGCCTGCGCCGCCGTCGGCGAATGCCTGAAGAGCGGCGTCACCCCGACCGCTGCCGAGCTCATGGATAAGCTCAGCTGCATCGCCACCGCCAAATTCAACGACTTCCCGATCGCCGATGACGTCGGCGCCATGCTTGTTTTTGACCTTGACGGCAACACCACGGAAGCCGTGGAAAGCGACATGGCCACCCTCGAAGCCACCTGCCGCGCCGGCGGCGCCCTGGGCTTCACCCTGGCCAAGGACGATGCCGAGCGCGAACACCTCTGGACCCTGCGCAACAAGCTCTCCACCGCCCTCAAAGCCCTCGCGCCGGACCGTATCGGCGAAGACATCACCGTGCCGCGCGCCGCGCTGCCCCGCGTCTGCACCATGATCGGCGAGATCTGTGCCCGCTATGGCTTCGAGGTCTCCATCTTCGGTCACGCCGGTGACGGCAACCTGCATCCATCCCTGCTCTGTGATATGAGCCAGCCAGGCGTGCCGGAAAAAGTGCATGAGTGCGTGGAAGAGATCTTCCAGGCAGCCGTTGACTGCGGCGGCAAGCTCAGCGGCGAGCACGGTATCGGTGTCTCCAAGCAGCCTTACATCGGACTGGCGCTGGAAAAGGAAGAGATCGACGCTTCCCTCCTGATCAAGCGCGCCCTCGATCCGAACAATATCCTCAATCCTGGCAAGATCTTCGGGCGGTGATGACAATGACCATCGACAAAAACAATCCTCATTATCAGAAACTCCGCACCATCGTCGACAAGTGCGACCGCTGCGGCGCCTGCACCACCGTCTGCCCCCTCTATAAGGTCGACCACAAGGACCGCGCCGCTTCCCGCGGCAAGATCGCCATCGTGCGCGCCCTTCTCGAAGGCAAGCTCGACGGCGGCGCCAAAGAACTGCGCCACGCCCTCGACTACTGCCTGCTCTGCAAAGCCTGCACCGAAGTCTGCCCCGGCAAAGTCATGACCGATGAAGCCATGATCGAGATCCGCCAGTGGCTGCGCGAGGACTACGGCCTCTCGCCAAAATACCGCCTCGTCGGCGGTTTCATGTCCAGCGGCCCTCTCAAGAGCGTGAGCCGCCCCTTCATCGGGCTCGCCCAGGGCCTGCAGTTCCCGCGTCTCACCCGCGGTCTCCTGCCCGCCAACCACACCGCGCCCGAAGCCATGCGCCACGCCGGACCCGCGATCTTTTCCAAACCTGCGGAAAAGTGCCGTGTTGACCTTTCCCAGGTCCAGCGCGTCGCCTATTTCAAAGGCTGCGCCATGAAACTCTTCTTCAAGAACGCTTCCGACGCCTCCATCGCCCTCATCGAAAAGACCGGACGCAGCGTCGAAGTGCCCGCCGTTGATTGCTGCGGCCTGCCCCAGCAGTCCCACGGCATGATCCCTCTCGCCAAAAAGATGGCCAGACACAACATCGACATCCTCGCAGACTACGACCTGGTCGTCACCGACTGCGGCAGCTGCGGCGCCATGCTCAAAGAGTACGGCCAGCTTTTCGCCGACGACCCTGAGATGGCAGAAAAAGCCCGCGCCTTCTCCGCAAAGATCATGGGTCTGTCCGAATACCTCTACGCCGTCGGCTACGAGCCAACCCCACACAAAGACCTGCGCGTCACCTACCACGCCTCCTGCCACCTCAACCGCGGCCAGGGCATCCACAAAGAACCGCAGGCCCTCCTCGAGAAAGCCGTCACCTATCTCCCAGCCGAGAACGCCACCATGTGCTGCGGCGGCGCCGGCACTTTCCAGATCGATTTTCCAGGCATCTCCACCAAAGTCCTCGAGAAAAAATACGAAGGCTTCAAAGCCACCGGTGCCGACATCGTCGTCGCCGAATGCCCAAGCTGCCTGATGCAGCTCGGCAAGCTTGAACGCTACAAAGACCTTCAAGTGCTGCACATCAGCCAGGTCCTTTGATGCCATCTTTCACAGCAGGGTGTCTGCATGCGCAGACGCCCTGTTTTTTGTACCCTTCGCAGCCTCTGCAAAGGCTTTCCTCTGCCCAAAACCAACCGGTCCACGCACCCGCGCGCATGAAAAAAGCCCTTTGCCATAAGGCAAAGGGCTTCGTTCATGCGTTCAGACAGACCGGCTATCGGTCAATGACTGGCTTCCAGTTCTTCTTCCACCTGTTCCCAGTCGATCGGTGCACGTTCGCTGGTCCACTCTTCTCTCACGATCTCATCGTTCTCATCGAGGACGTAGTCGTAGTAGTGGCCGTTGGTGGCTTCCTGCATGTCAGCATAGTACCATGCGCTGGTATCAGCGTTGTCTGGCCAGTTGCGCATCTCGTCGAGGGCGAGGAGATGGTCAGCATCCGGCACACGCTTGGTGGTACGGTTGACGATGGAGCAGGCTTCAGCACGGGTGATCGGGTTGTTTGGCTTGAAGGAGCCATCTGGATACCCGCCGATGATGTCGTGGTCTTTAGCCGCCTGAACAGCATCTGCGAACCATTCTGCGCCTTCGATGTCGCTGAAGGTGCCTGGTTCATAGATGGCATCGTTATCGGTGAAGAAACGGCCAGCGATGGCTGCAAACTCCGCACGGGTGATCGGATTGTCCGGACGGAAGCTGCCGTCTTCGTAGCCTTCGATAAGACCCATCGCGCTGAGGGTGGAGACAGGTGTATTGTACCAGCTGTCGGCACTCACGTCAGTGAAGCTGTTGGACGTGGTCCAGTTCTCATCGCGGGCATCATTGGTAAGGAGACGATAGAAGATCGTGGCAACCTCAGCACGGGTGATGTTGCCCTGTGGCTTGACTGGCCAGAGGGATTCGTCATCCGTTGCTTCACCGGTGCGGTAGTCTTCAGGATAACCGACGATGTAGGAGTAGTGGTCATCGGTGTTAAGGTCCGGGGTATCTGGATCCGGATCATCTGGATCGGATGGGATCACCGTGCCGCCGCCACCAGGTGTGTCTGGCTCTTCAGCAGTGTAGAAGAGGGCAAATGGGGAGAAGGAATCGACGGTGAAGGTGAGGTTGCCGTTTTCGATCTTCAGATTATCATTCTCTACGGAATAGAGTTCCTGCGTATAATCTCCATCGTCGAGCGCGGTGTTGTCGTTACGGTCCAGCCCTTCATAGTGAACGATGTAGAATTCACTGTCATCGGTCGCATCCGCAGGGATCGGCCAGTGAACGGTCACGTCGTTGCTGGCAGTGACCCAGGCGTTACCATTGCTGGTGTCAACGAGGTCGAGATAGTTCATCTCACACTCATGCTGTGCCGTGATATCATCAAATTTGCTCACAGCAGCATTCTGCAAGGTGTTGTTGGAATCAGGAACAACACTGTCAACCAAAAGACGAACAGCGTCTTGATTTTCAACAGCAAGCTCACTCTCATTGATCTTATAGATCGTGCCAGCCGGCACCTGTGCGGTCACATCTTCAACCTGCTTGGTTGGTGTGGTATCTGTGATCTCTGTTGTTGGGTCTTCTGCATTAGAAACAACCCCACGGACGACCAATTCACCAGGAACAACCTCTGTCTTATTCGTCGATACATCTTTGCCAGCTGTTAAGACAGCCTCGACATTTTGCTGTGTCAATGCCCCTGGATAGATGGTCATTTTATATTCCTGATAAAGACCATCGAGATTGATCGTAAAATCATCACTGGTCGTGATATCACCGTCCTGATCCGTAAACTGAAGGCGGATAGGGATCTCTTCGTCGCCTACCTGAGCAGGCAGGATGCGATAGATGTATTTGCTGAACGCCATACTTTCGCTGGCATTAGTATTATCATAACGTTCCAGTTTCCAGAGACGGTTATTACCCTGATCATCTTTGTAAGTGAAAGTCAGATAATCGGACAGGTCAACAACCGTCTGTCGTGTCTTTGTTCCATCTTCGTTTGTCACTTCAACAGTTGTCTTGTCTTCATCGTCCGCATGTTTGATCATCCAATCATTCAGATCTTCCGGCAATGTCACATAGAAGCCTGGTTCAGGCAGACCATCTGACGTTGTTCCAAGCTCCGTATCATCGCTGCCATCGACGGCACTCTCATATCCGTCACCGCCGGTATAAATGGTGATGTCCGCAGGCTGGAGCTGGATCGTACCTTCTGGGATCGGTTCTTCTACCGTGTAGGAAACGGTTGGTTTGCCAAATTCTTCTGGATTGCCTGCAATTCCATTTGTATCAACAGGATTCAGGGTTGCGCTGACATTCGTATATAAAGCGGTACCACCGTTACTACCATCTCTGTCATACGTACCATGAGTTCCTGGGACACTGGAAGGATTCATTAAATGCACTTCGTAAGACAATTGAACGCCATTATCAATAGCAATCGGAACGTTGATATCCAAAACAAAACATTCGGCAGAATTGCCATCTTGTCCGTTCTGATAATAGTGCAGGACATATGGATATCCGCCATCTAACGATTCATCGGAATCGCCAAAATTATAGCGAGACGTCTCATTTTCGTTCAACGTTGCTGTCGTATCCTTCACTTTAGCGATAGCCTGGCGATCGCCATTTTCACCCTGGACCGTCATTTCAAGCTTGTCAATGTTATCGACAAAATCGAAATTGTAAGACTCATCACCCTCTTGACCGGAACCAATCACATCAACGATAGTAGAACCAGCATCAACCACGTAGATCATTTCATTGGCAATATCGGTAAAAGCTTCAGTCAACTCGCCAGCTTCACCGCCATATCCAGGTTTAGCAATCTTATAATAAGATACACCTTCCTGTTCACCGATCCAGTCGCAAAGATCTTCACCGTATTTGTAAACAACGTTATCTTCATACTTGTCAGTACCGAATGCAACCATTTTCATCTTATACTGACCAAGGATCTCATCCTGAAGATATTTTGCAGTTTTGTAGGTTGCTTTTTGAATGTTGGTGTATTTATAGTCCGGATTAAAACTTTCCCCAGTATCACTAACAACTTTCCAATCATTCGAATCTGCATCCCAATCCGTAGCATTCAATAACTCTTCGATGCTCATCATTTTGGAAAGGTACTCTTCATTTTTTGATGCTTCTGGTTCAGTACCCGCAGCCATAGAATTAATAACAGTTTCCTTATCTGGTCGATAGTTGGTCAGTATTTTACTTACTGGCTCCCCATTTTCCATCCAGTAAATCGGAATACCGTCACTCATCAGAACCATGTACTTATCATCAGAGGTACCTGCATCCAACATAGCTTTTCCAGCCATCAAGCCAGCCATCATATTCGTATCTGAAGAGGCAGCGATAGAATCAATAGCTGTCTTAGCCTCTGCGATTGAAACCAAACCATTCGTTAGCTCATGAGCAGTCTTATCAAATGTTACGACGCCAACATTAACATCCACTTTATCTTTTGCCGTTAATTCATCACACATTGCATTAGCAGCTGCTTTTGCTTCTGTGATATCCGTCTCTTTCATACTACTGGAAACGTCGATCACCATGACCACATCAACAGATGGGCTATAACTTTCTGATGGCAACGACAAAGTCACCTTTGAGTTCATCGTTTCTGGATCAAGATTCTCAGCAGTTTTTGATTTAGAAATGTCCAGATTTGACGAAACCCGCGTCACTCCGTCCGCCTCGCCGCCTTGTGCGAATGCGCCTGCCGGAATTATGGTCACGAGCATAGCGATTGTCATCAGCGTGGCAAGCCATTTTCTTCTCTTTCTCATTTCGTTCAACTCCTTATCATGATTTTGTTCTATATATATCAACACAGCAGCGCGTCAGAGAATGGACGGACGCTGTGATGTTGGTGTTTCAGGGTGCGACAGCCGCGGATAAATACTGACGAAATGGTCATTATGTGAAACGCGGACACCTCATCCTTAAAATCACCAAAAATATAGGGGTATTATAACACAATTTTAAGATTTCGTGCCAACTTTTTCAGAATTTTATCGTCGTTTATGCAATATTTTTTCTTATGTTACTCTGTTTCCTATGCGCGCTTCTTATGACACGCTAATATGCCCCCATTCCCATGGCCGACAAAATGTCCATATCGCCCCAAATGCCATTCAAATCGCCAGTCCATTCTGCTTACAAAGCACTACGATCCGCACACTTCACATCGCCCATACACAGTCGGCTGCTTTGTGTGTGCGTCACATCGTGCATGCAGCGTACAAAAAAGCCCTTCGCCTGATGGCGAAGGGCTTTGCATATTCTATGCGGTCTTTCTGACGGTGCGGTCAGGTGCGAGACCCATCATATTGCGGAGGGCGTTGCCTGCGCGTTTATAAAGGAGGTAAGCGAGGAGGGCGGTGACGCCGTGCTTGAGGAGGTTGAATGGGAAGACGGCGAAGATCATGAGGGTGAGGGTGTCGGTGACCCATGGGTTGACGGCGTGGCCCATATCAACGATGGTATCGATCGGCAGGCCGTAAACGCTGGCGTACATCGGCAGCATGATGTAGGCGTTCAGGAACACATAAACGATGCTGACAACGAGGGTGGACACGGAGAGGGCGATGAGGGCGCCTTTTTTGGTGTGCATGCGGCGATAGATGAGAGAGGCTGTGAGGATGAAGACCATGCTGCCGATGAGGTTGGAAAGATCGCCAATACCAAAAGTGGCAGAGCCCTGAAAGATGAGCTTGAGCACGATCTTTACAAAGACAACCGCGCAGCCGGCGACCGGACCGAGGAAAAAGCCAGCGAATAGCGCCGGCAGCTCGGCAATGTCAAACTCATAGAAGCTTGGCACGAGCGGCACTGGGAAGCGCAGCAGCATCAGCACACAGGAAAGGGCGCCGAGCACCCCGACAAAGGCGACAGTTTTAACAGAATTGCGACGTTGGGTCATAGTAGATTCTCCTTTCTGGCCGGAGAACAAAAAATGTCCCTGGGCCAATAGAAAAATCCCAGGGACATGATCTTCTCTCATCCAGACTATACTGTCGGTACCGGAATCACACCGGTTCATGCGCGGCCTTCTCAAAAAGGCGCTCTTGCGCTCGCGGACTATACCGCCGGTGGGGAATTGCAAGTATGGCAGTCGCTCAATCTCGGCTTCCGCCTCGGTCGGTTCGCAACCTTAAGTACCACCGGCACTTGCTCACCCCGCCCCGAAGATTTTCGAATGATATGTTGTTGATTTTAGTGTACGCGATGGACGCGCGGCTGTCAATAGCGTGGTGCGTTTGTGTATTTATGCGTTGGCTTCTTCTTTTTCACGCTCAGCCATTTTTTCTTTAAAGGCACGGCCGGCAGCGTCCTGATCCTTGAGGCACTGGAGGAAATTTTCCTTGGTGATGTCTTTGGAACGGAACTTCCATTCTTCTGCGCCAACGGCTTTGTCAGCGATGATCTGGAATTCTTCTGGGGTGACATCGATGTCTTCGAAGCAGATTGGGAGCCCCAGGTCATAGTTGAACTGCATGACGCGGTCGCGCATCTGGAACTGTTTGTCGTAGGTCAAAAGGCAGAGCACGCCGAGGGAGACGACTTCACCATGGCGATGCTTTTCACCGGCAGGAAGCGCATTGACGCCATAGTAGACGCAGTGTGCAAGGGAGGAATTGTAGTAGTATTCTGGCATGTTGGTAACCATGTTGGAAACGATGCCGGTGGAAATGATGATGTCGAGAACGACCTGACGCAGGGCTTCGCTGTCCTTGCCTTCCTTGGCGCTGGCGAGGGCTTCCTTGCCGTAGGTGAGCAGCGGATCGGTGCAGACTTTGGAAAGGGTGACGCCCATCATTGGCGTGTGCGTGAGGTCTGCGCCGCGGCTGGAGAGATCGGCTTCACATTCCTTGGAGAGGGCGTCGCCAATGCCGGCCCAGAGCATTTCAGATGGGGACTCGGCGATGACCTGGGTGTTGATGAAGGTGTGTTCAGCGATCTTTGGATAATAGTAATCGCGGAAGGTGCCGTCTGGGTTGTACATGACGCCGATGGCGGTCACGGACGCGCAGTTGGAGCCGACGGTTGGGAAGAGAAAGAGTGGTTTGTCCAATTTATCGGCGACATATTTTACGGTATCGCAGGCACGGCCGCCGCCAACACCAAAGAGGATGTCTGCCTGCTGTACTGTTGGGTTGGCAATGAGTTTGTCGCCGTTTTCATAGGTCGAATTACCACCATACCAGATGAAATCAAGGATCTCGATGTCGCTGTCCTTAACGCCTTCGAGCAGCGCGTCCCTGGACTTGGCCATGGCGGTCTCCCCACCGATGACTACGGCTTTGTTGCCATAATAGCGTGCAAAATATGGGATCTTTTCATAACAATCTGCCCCGATCGTGTATTGAGGCAAAGCGACACTGTAACTGTTGCTCATTAGTAATACACTCCTTTTATCGTATCCGCGATCGCTGTTATATATCACGCCGCGGTTTTCTAACATCTATTGTATTATAATCCTCCGGCGGCGGTGTTGCAATGGCTGGATGAAAAATTTTCACCAGTTTTTGAAAAAAGCACGCCTGTACTAACACAGCCACCGAACAAAAAAAGACGCCAGGAAGATCCTGACGTCTTTGTGTATGATCGTTACGCTGCGGTGTTGGCATCGGCTTCCGCTGTATCAGCATCAGCGGCTGCTGCGGCGTCCGCCTCCTGCTGAGCGGCTGCTTCTTCAGCAGCTGCTTCGTCGGCGAGCTTGTCTTTCTCCTTGCGTTCCTCGCTGGCGAGATCCTCATAGAGGGCGTCAGCGATGAGCTTGGCGAACTGTTCTGCACCTTCCGGCGTTGGATGGGTGCCGTCGGTGTAGAGCCATTCCGGATGCTGATCGATGAAGCTCTTCCAGTCGATGAGGTGGAAGTTGTCCTTCTTGCTCTTATCGGCGTAGGCCTGGAGCATACTGTTGACCTGATCCTGCCACTCACGCGGCACCTTGGTGTTCATGAGGTAGACCTGGCGGTCGCCGAGCATGCTCATGAGACTGTCAAGCTGCTCTTCGGTGAATGGCCCGTTGGATCCAAGGACGATGACGACGTTGTCATACATCTGACCGGCATCGAGCAGGCTCTGCACGACATCTCCCGACTGGCTGAGCTGGCGGCCGACCTTACCATCGATGTAAGACTGCGGAAAGACCTCAGTCAGCGGTGCGGCAGCACCGAGCAGGATGGAGTCACCGATGAAAGTGACCGGAAGCTCACGGCAGAAGAGCATCACCGAACGGTCGAGGTAAGGGATGTCCTGGACAGTGGCCTGTTCGTTACGCTCCTTAATCGCCTGCTGCTTGGCAAGGAGCTCCTGGTTGGCAGCGATCTGTGCCTGCATCTCAGCAACGGTCTCATTTTCACCGCTTGTGGCGCGGGCGAAACCGAAGATGCTGGAGACGATCATCGCAACCGTGAGCACAACGGCTGTAAAATGCCACTTATTTGTAGCAACAGAAGCGAGCCAGCGACCGATGCGCGCTTTATCAGGCAGCTGGCCTCTCGTGATCTTGCTGACGAAGCCCTGCTCCACGACAAGGTAAGTGACCACCGAGAGCACCAGAAGGATCAGCCACTGGATCCACTTGTGGGCAGCCAGGAAGCTGTTCATATTACCCATGGTGAGCACGGGATAATACCAGAGATAGGTGCTGAACGTGCATTTACCAAGGAAGGCCAGCCCCTGCCAGCCAAGGATACGGCCGATAAAACTCCCTGGAAGGGTCAGCCCGGCGGTAGCCACTACGGACGCAAAGGCTGCCAGGAACATGCCGCCGCGATAGGTCCAGAGACTCTGGTCCTGCAGGCGCAGCGCCAGCACAACAAGGGCCGCAATGCCAGCGACTGCCAAAAGATCGCCCAGGAGCGCTACCCGTTTGCCGTTGCGCTCGAAGATCTTCTGCGGCCGCCAGATCGTGCCCAGTGCCCCGCCCAGCGCGAAAGCGTAAAGACGGGTGTCGGTGCCGTAATAAACGCGGGATGGATCGCCATCGCCGCCATAGAGCACGCCCATGAGCACTGCACTCACGACAGCCAGCACGAGCTGCACCGCGCAGATGGCGAACGGGCCCTTTCGGAGCCGGCGCATCAGCACGATAAGGAGCGGCCAGACGATGGAAAGCTGCATCAGTACCGCCACATACCAGAGATGTGTAAAGGCGGACGGATGCACATATTGTTCAAAATAGGAATAGCCGAGGTTGATCTGCCACCAGTTGTTGAAATACAGCAGACTGGAGAGCAGTGCCCCACGGATGTTATAGAGCAGATCCGGAAAAAAGATGTTGATCACTGAGACCGAAAGCAGGAACACCACCAACAGCGGCACCCCCAAACGCAGCACGCGCTTGATCAGGTAAGCCACATAAGTGCTCGCAAAATCCTTGATCTCCCACTTCATCAGGCTCCTCGCCAGGAGAAAGCCGCTCACGACGAAGAAGAGATCAACACCGATAAAACCGCCGCTGAGGCGGTGAGGCGCATAGTGGTAGATCAGGATCGCCAGCATGGCAAAGACCCTGATCCCATCCAGTGCCGGATAATAAGCTTTGTGGGAAGTTTCTTTTTTCACGTTATCCCCTCTTCAAAATCACTTCACCATTGCCGGACTGCACGCCCCCATGCGTGTCAGCCCTGGATATCACCCGTTTCTTCATATTCCTCCTGCCAGGCCAGATGCTGTTCATAATCAGCGGTGTAGAAGACTTCACCGGTCTTGAGGTTGGCATAGAAATAGATGTAGTCGCTGTCTGTCGGTTCCAATGCAGCCACAATGGCATCTTCGCTCGGACTGTTCATCGGTCCTGGCGGCAGGCCTGTGTTGAGATAGAGGTTATATGGAGAATCCACTTCAAGGTCTTCATAGCTGACCATCTCTTTGTGGGTGTTCAGCGCATAGAGCACACTGATGTCCGACTGGATGGCCATACCCTGCTCGAGGCGGTTGTAGAAAACACCGGCGATGAGCTTGCGGTCTTCGGTGGTCATCCCTTCTTTCTCAACAAGGGAAGCGATGCTCATAAGCTGCTGCACATTGTAACTGGAAGCATCGATGTCTGCCTGATACTTGGCGAGAACTTCGTCAGTCTTGGAGACCATCTGGCGCACGAGGGATTCGAGGCCATCTTCGTCATTGAAATCATAGGTTGCCGGGAAGAGATAGCCTTCCAGCACATAACGGACGTTTGGCGTATTGTAGGCATCTGTGAGGATCGGATACTCGCTGACAAGCTGCTGCAGGAAGGCGTCATCAGTCATGAGCGCCATGAAATCCTCTTTGCTGTAGCTTGTGCTCTCAGCGACAACGTCCCCGATCTGATCGACCGTCAGGCCTTCGTTGACCGTTACCTTATCCAGCCCGGCTTCAGCAGCGCCTTCCTGAAGGCTGGAGACGACTTCGCCCAGGGTCATGGACGGCGACAGTCTGTGTACCCCGGCCTGAAGGTTTTGGGCGGTACCGGTCAGGCGCACATAAAGACTGAAGGAACCGGCACTGCGGATAAGGCCCTGTTCTTCGAGCTGAGCACCCATGTCACTGACAGTGGCCCCTTCCGGGATCTCGACTTCGACGATGCTGGTATCACTGGCATTCGGCGGGACCACCCAGTTGCGGGTGAAGTGCACGGCAGCAACAGCGATGACAGCGATGCAGATGAGCAGGATGCATGCCATCCATGGGAACTGGCGGCGCGCTCTGCGGCGGCGCTTAGCCGGCGGTTTCTGACTGCTGGCAGCGGCAGCGCCGGCTGGCCGTTTTTGCGCTGGCGCAGTTGTGGTGCGCGTGCGCTGCGGCGCCGGGCGCTCTGCCTGCGGCACAGCTTCCTGGCGTGGAGCATCCTGGACGGCGGCCGCTTCCTCTGCGACATCCTCAGACGCTTCTTCCTGCGCTGCGGCTGCTTCCGAAGCAGCCTTTTCTGCCTTGGCCGCGGCGGCAGCATCTGCTTTCGCACGGGCAGCAGCCTCGCGTTCTTCGGCGCGCTGAGCGGCCTTTTCCGCCAGCGTCATCGGACGCGTCGCCCACTGATCCGGGGTATCTGCGGCCTGAGCCTTCTTAGCCGCTTCCGCAGCTGCGCGCTCCTGCATGATACGCTCGAACGGCGGCAGATCAGACGAGGCTGGCGTGCCGGCAGAAGGCGTTCGCAGATCGCTCTGATTGTGATTATCTGACACGTATTTCACGCTCCTCTAGAGTTCTTGTTCAAAAATGCAAATCAAATAAATTTTATCACAAGCCCCCAGCAGTGACAACCAATTGTTCACCGCCTCTGCGACAATGTAAAAAAGACCACAGAAATCCTGTGGTCTTTGGCAGGTCTTACAAAACGTTATTCAGTTCTCGAGCCTGATGACGTTCCTGAAAAGGCCGGCGGCTGCTTTGACACGGCTCGAAGCACCGAGCACACAGAGATGGTCTTCGCCCATGGCCTGGCGCAGCGCCGGGGCATAACGCTTGAGATCCCCGAGGGTCGTAGCCAGAGCCTCTTCCTGCGCCTTTACGATATCCTCGCGGGTGGTGCCGTTCAGACGGCTCATAAGGGACCAGCTGCCCTGAGCGCGGGCTGTCATCACCGGATTGAACCGATTCATCACACCGATGATGTAGCTGGTGAGTGCCGCGTCGTCAAGCTCCAGCGCCTCCAGCCAGTCAGCCATGCCATCGTAGATGGCGATGGTGTTCTCGAGGTTCGGATCGCGGTAGGAATAGCAGCTGACGCTGCCGTTGCGGCTGAAACGGATGCCCTGACCGTAGGCGCCGCCTTTGGCACGGATGTTGTTATAAAGGTAGTCGTTGGTGAGCACGTTGGAGAGCACTTCCAGCACCCCGCTGTAACGCACGCCGAGCGGGCGCAGATCAGCGCCCTTGGCCACGTACTGCACGTTGGCCGAAGACTGGATGCCTTCGTTGAGCACTTCCACCGGCACCTGCCAGTCAGCGTGCGGATAGTCAACATCCGGGATCTTCCCGAGCCAGTCGGCCAGGAGCGGACGGATCGCCTGATAATCCTCGTCGCTTCCGGTAACCGAAACGATCATGCCGCGCCGTGTCAGGAGCTTGGCATAAAGGCCCTGGATGCGCGCCAGCGTTTCCTCGAAACGTTCGTCAAAATGATTATCCAATTCCTGCAGGAAGAAGAGCAGATCGAGACCGTTGAGCATCTCGCTGAAACGGCTGTAGGCACTGTGATAAGCGGTCACGCGGCCAGCCACAACAGTGTGCCCCTGCTGGAAGATGCCGGTCTGCATCTGGTTTTTGAGCATCTGCACGACCTCGCGGAAACGCTTCTTGTCGGTAAAGTCGCTCTCGGTGAGCTGTTCCCAGGCCAGTGCCAGAAAGCCCGCTTCGTCGTCCGGGCTCAGTGTCTTGGAGGAAACGAGCAGACGATGGGTGAACAGATCCGGATCATGAACGTCCTGGATGACACGGCTGGTGATGCGGATGCCGCCGCTGGTCAGATATTCAGCGGTGCTGAGGTCGCTGTAGCTGTGCCGGGCCGTGTCCACAGCGCCGATAAGGCTTGTCAGAAGCGCCACATATGGCAGATCTGCCACCTCGATATGGTCGAGAGAGAGCAGCATGTCGGTGTAATCGATGCCCGCGGTAAAGAGCGGATGATGCAGCACTGTGACACCGGCGATGGTCTCTTCTTCGCAGGGGATCACCGGGAAACTGCCGGTGACATCCTCGCGCTCGAGGTGGGGGATCGTGGCCTTTTCTTCCGGCGTGTCGTCGCTGTTCTGGCGTGCCAGGAGGCGCTGTGTCTCCTCAACGAGCGCAGCCACTTCTGCCTCTGAAAGACCGGCCTTGTATTCGGCGAGGGCCTGGGTCACGGCAGCATCTTTACGATCATTCATGCCTGGGTCCGGTCTGGCAGTGAGGATGACCTTGTGTGGGTTATCGAGGATGCGTTCCTGGATGTAACGTTCGAAATAGTCGCTTTCGATGTTGGCGCGCAGTTCAGCCAGAGGGCCGTTGTAGCGCAGGGCATCAAAAGGATCGCCGTCATAGAGCCAGGTCTCAAAGGCATTGATGTAATAAATGATACCGCGGGTGGTATACCCTTCCGCTTCACGCAGGGTATATTCCATCTTGTTCACTGCTGCGGTGAGCAGGTCCTTATCAATGCCATCACGCACCAGTCCGCGCAGCGTCTCTTCGATAATGTGCACAAAATCGGCCTGTTTCGCGGCATCGGTCTCCTTGGCGACGATGCCAAAAGGGATCTGCAGGCCGTCATTGGAGAACGCAGAAACGTCTTCACCGATGCCGGCCGCAAGGAGCGCGTTCTTCACAGGCCCAGCCTGAGAATCAACGAGGACCTCGCTCAAAACCTCTTCCACAAAGATATCGGTCGGCTCGCGGCGGGTGCCCAGAGATACCGCATAGGCGAGGATGTCCTTGCCTGCCGTTTCTGCATCCGGCGCCACGGAATAATGGGTCTCCACTGTTTTCGCAGCCGAAAAGGCCTGCTGCCAGTCGATGTGGCTGTCGACTTCGGCAGCCTCGAACGTGCTCAGGTATTCACCGTCGATATGCGCAAGGAAGCGTTCGATGTCGCCGTCACCATAGATGAAGATGTAGCTGTTGCAAGGATGGTAGAGTCTACGGTGAAAATCGAGAAAAGCTTCATAAGAAAGGGATGGGATCTCGTAAGGATCGCCGCCGCTCTCCTTGCCATAGATGGTGTCCGGATAGAGCGCCGAGAGGATGGCATCGGCCACCTGTGCATCGGCGCTGGAAAGGGCGCCGCGCATCTCGTTGTAGACGACGCCGCGATAGGTCAGCGGGTCTTCCGGTGCTTCGATGTGATAATGCCAGCCTTCCTGCAGGAAGATCTCCTTGCGCGTATAGATCGCCGGATGAAAGACGGCATCGAGGTAGACGTCCATGAGGTGGTCAAAATCCTTGTCATTCTGACTGGCGACCGGGTAGATCGTTTTGTCTGAGAAGGTCATGGCATTGAGGAAGGTGGACAGGCTCGTGCGCAGAAGGTCCATGAATGGCTCCTTCGTGCGGTATTTTTCCGAACCGTTGAGCACGCTGTGCTCGAGGATGTGGGCCACGCCGGTGCTGTTGGCCGATGGCGTGCGGAAGCCTATGCCAAAGACCTTGTTGGTGTCGCTGTTGGCCAGCTGGAGCAGGCGTGCCCCGGTCTTTTCGTGGACGAAGAGACGGCCCAGGCTGTCTGTTTCCGGCACTGGCCGCTCTTCCACAAGGCGGAAGCCGGAAATGATATCATTCACTTTCATAAGATAAACTCCCTTCATGAGATGTCAGCATAGAAAGGCGCACACGCAGACCGCGCAGCGCTCATACCGCTATTATAGCATCAAGTGCCCCACGGCAACAAGGCACGCCCGCTCTTCCCCTGGACGCACAGGATTTTGTCACCGATCGCACAAAAAAACGCCCGTGCCAGATCATGGCACGGGCGCGTTGCTCAGCGTCTGCGGCCGCTTGTGGAGCGGCGGCTGGTCGTCGTGCGCGCATTTCGCACGGCACGTGGTCGGTTCACGGTCTCAGGCCGGCCGGCGCGGGCCGTGCCCTGTTTCGGCATGTAGACGATAGGATCCTGTTTCTCAAAATCCCCCTCATAGCGCCGCTGCAGGTTTGGCTGCACGCGCTGCTGGGTCGTCGCCTGGCGCATACGTTTGGAGCGCGCGAGCTTGCGGGCCCGCACTTCCTTGCGCCCTTCCACATAAAGGAGGCTGAAATAGAGCGCCGGGATCATGTAAAAGACGAACAGCACCACAGCCGCCAGAAAAGCGACAAGGCTGAAGCTCACATCCCAGGCAACGATGAAATTCGGCACACTCAGCGCCGCAGCGATGATGAGCGCGATCACTGGCAGGATCAGCCCCGGCCGGTTGCTGGAGCGCGCGGCGAGCGAGATCTCAAGACGGCGGCCAAAAAAGAGCACCGCTGCATAGATGGCGCAGATGATCAGGGTCTTCAGGCTAAACAAGGGTCCCCTTCCTCCTTTTGCTGGATACTTTTATCCATTGTACCGAAAAGCCGAGCGCATTGCAAGGCTTTCTCCAGGCAGCAAAAAAGAGCGCCGAAGCGCTCTTATCATCGTTAACGTTCAACGAGAACACCAACAGTCGTACCGTTGGCCCCGTACTGGGCTTCCACACTGCAGCCGAGGCTCTCAGCCAGCACGCGCAGCGGCACCATGGTGCGGTTGTCGCTGTTGACATATGGCGCCACATCCATGGTATGGGCAGTGCCATCGATGGTGTAGGTGTTGGAGCCAATGGTCATAACGATCGTGGTACCGCCATAGACCGTGGTGATGGTCTGGGTGGTGCCGTCATAGACCACTTCCCCGCCCATGGTCTCAGCCAGCAGGCGGAATGGGATGAAGGTACGGCTGTTCAGCACGACCGGCACGGTATCGGTGGTGTTGTCCACGCCGTTGACGGTGTAGATCGGGCTGCCGATATTGAGCATGATCTGCATCGCTTCATCACCGGTGGCTTCAGTAAAGGTGAAATCGCTGATGGCAGTCTCATAGAAACGGCCATTGTTGTCGCGGAAGATGATCGAGACCTCAGCAGCTGCGATGCTGTCGCTGGACAGGAGCAGCGTGCCGGAGCCGTTGGTGGTCAGCGAGCTGAGATTGGTCACAGTACCAGCCATCCTGGCGGTGCTGTTCGGATCCTTCGGCTTGATGGAGACTTCCGCCACAGTTGGCTGCCAGAGCAGGCGCAGCTTGTTGCCGCTGCCGTCTGCCAGCTGGAAGGTGATGGCGCGGGAATTGCCCATACTGCCGCTGTTTGGCGAGAGCACGAGGCTCTTGTCACTGGCCTGAACGGTGAGTTCAACGGTCTTGGAGAATTTTCCGACCATAGCTGTGACCTGGATCTTGGAACCGATGAGGCTCTGATCAGAAGAAACAGTGAAGCGGCCGTTGGAATCGAAGGAACCGGTAACGATGGCTTCACCGCTGTAGCTGAAGATCACCGGACCAGTGTAATCGGCGCTGTTGCCATCAGCATCTGTCAGCTGGATGGTCGGGGTGACCGATTCACCCAGGGAAACGTTGCTGGAAGGATAGGCAAAACTCATGGAGACAGCGTTGTCGATCTGCTCCTGTTGATCATCATCCGGCTCGTCCGTTGGGTCATCGCCAGGATCGGTGGTGTTCTTGGAAACATTCACACGCAGGGTCGAAAGGTCGGCCGTGCCGCTGCCCGGCACAAACTGCAGCGTGTAGTAGGCGGTGGCACTGCTGCTCTTGAGCTGGAGCGCCACTGGGTCAGTGTAGCTATCCGGCAGAGCCACATAGTAGGACTCGACAGCCTGGTCGTTCGCATCATAGCGGGTCACCAGGATCTGGTCGTTTTCGTGCGGCACATAAGCGCTGTCGAAAGAGACTTCCACGCTGGCGTTGTCACTGGCTGTGATCTGTGTCTCAGAAACGCGCCAGCTCGTTGGTACGACCGGATCAAGATCGGCAACAACGGTCACCGTCGTTGGCACCAGGGCACCTTCATCATTGCGCAGATAGAAGCTCACTCTATCGCCGGTATGGAGCACCATGCCTGTCGGATAAAAGGTCTTCGTGGTGATCTCCCCGTCCACCCCGATGGCATCAAGGGTGCTCATGGTGATCATCTCATCGTTGACGTAGATCGCATAGATGTCACTTGGATCGGCGTCTGTATAGGTGACTGTGAGACTGGTATCGCCGTCCTTCGGCGTCACGATGTCTGTCACGGTACCGGCCTGGGCATCCCCCGGCAGGAGCGGCAGCGCAAGGCAAAAGACCGCTGCACCGAAAAAGGCCGGCAGGGTTTTACGTAAGTTCATTCTTTCACTCCCTTTGGTCATTCCTGATTGCGGTTCATCATTTCTACCATGATAATATGAACGCCTAAAAAAAACAAGGGACAAGCTGGAAACAAAAAGCCCCGGCAGGCCATTCTGCCGGGGTCCGACTTACGCATCCGCTGTGGTGCGTGTGATCTCGATGGTGTATCCTGCATCGCCCTGGGCGCCTTCCACACCGTAACCAAGTCCGTCAGAAACGAAACGTACCGGCACCATGGTGCGGCCTTCACTGTTGATGTACGGCGCGATGTCCATCCATTGCAAGGTACCGTTGACGCTGTAGACGCTGGCAAGCGTGTTCATGATGACCTCCGTCTCACCGCTGGTGATGGTGATGTCGCCGGTGGCGCCGTCATAGTAGACATCTGCGCCAAAAGCTTCGGCAACAGCGCGCAGCGGGATGTAGACACGGCCGCCATTGTTGACCGGCACCGCATCCGCGACAGATATCGCCTCGCCGTCCACCATCATCTCGTCCTGTCCTACGACAAGAACGATATGTTCAGCCGCCGTCTCCGCAGCCAGCGCTGGTGCCGCCGTGCTCAGCACGGCGATCAAAAGTGCCAGAGAGAGCGCAGCCAGTTTCTGTAAAACGTTCACGCGTCCATTTTCCATGATAAACCCTCCTGTTCGTGATTTTTCTCTAAAAATGGTGCGAATGGGAACGCTACTTATGATAGCGCATTTCCGCCGCAGATTCACAACAGCCCTGTGACAATTTGCCGCCGGCCGCCGCGGTCAGCACAGCGCTTGTTACCAAATCGACGCTTTCTGAGCACCCGCAGACAGCCGTTGCCGTTAAAAAGCTGTGACATTTCGCCGGCTGTCCGACGCCAGCTGGTCGCCTCTGTCACCGCACGATGACATTTCGCCTGCAAAAGGGCACGCTGCTTATTGCCCCTTCCCGGCGAAACTGGTAAGATAGAGATATTGACCATACGAGGGGGACACATTTCATGACCACACCTGCGCTCAAGCGCCTGCTCTATATCGATGTGCTCAAGATCATCGCGACCTTTCTCATCATCATGCTGCACGTCTCCGCGCTCTACGTCCGTCAGGATGCGGTGCTCGCCGAAACGCCGACGGCCTTTGCCTACATCATCAACAGCCTCACGCGCTCAGCGCTGCCCCTCTTCATGATGATCTCCGGGGCCCTGCTCCTGCGCGACGGTTATCGCTTCGACCTCAAACACCGCTTCTTTCTCATCGCCAGGAACTATGTCATCTGGTCAGCCATTTTCGTCGCTGCCGAACAGGTCATGCGCGCCCTGAGCGGCAATGACCTCCTGCCCTTTCTGACGATGATCACCTACTGGATCCGCGGGCCATACCATTTCTGGTACCTGCAGATGCTTCTGGGCTTCTACCTGCTGATGCCGATCCTGGAAAAGATCAAGGGCCTGCAGACGCTGAGCTATGCAACCTTCATGCTCTTTCTCCTCTGCTACATCTATTCGCCGCTCTCACCATACCTGCCGGACTGCGTGCAGACCTTCCTGGCGCAGGTCGTGATCATCCCGGCTGGCTACACGATCTTCTACTTTCTCTTCGGTGCTTCCATCCACCGCATGCCAAAGGGGCGAAAGCTCATGGCGGCATCGGCAGCAGCGATCGTCGGCGGCATCGGGCTGCGGCTCTACCAACTTTTCTGGGGCTCTGCCACCTACGGTGAAGTGATCGGCCAGCCGCTCTTCAACTACGGCGAACTGCTCATGGCCTCCGGTGTCTTCTACCTCGTCTTCGCCCTCTGCAAGGACCATCCCGTGCCGGAACGGATACGCCGCCTCTCCAATAGCACCCTGCGCATCTACATCGTTTCAGCGCTCTTTATCTTTGCCTATGAATATCTCCTGATGGATGCCTGGGACCAGCTTGTCCCTTCTCCGACCATCTCCATCCTGCTCTGGTCAGTCGTCGTCTTCTTCTGCTCCTACTGGACCGCCCGCCTGCTCTCGCTCAAAGACCGCGTACTCCGCGATCATCGCCAGGCCCGCGGCAAATGATCTTCTCATCCTGGAGGCTCACGCCATGAAAAACATCCTGCGTTTCATCGTCTATATCCTCTTCTGCTACGCCGCCTTCGCCCTCTCGAACGCGGTCTATGCCTTCTTTGACACGATGTTCTCCGTCTATACCGTCAACTGGCCGACCAGCCTGCAGGCCACGCTCGTGCCTTCGCTGCCCGGCTGGATCATCTGCGGCATCATGCTCAACCTCTGCGTGCGCAGCCGCCTTGCCGTGCCAGGGGTGACGCTGGCACTTTTCTGGCTGGCCACGATCGGCCCGTTCCTGCTGCTCTTCCTCACAGAACGCGGCATCCTCAGCCTGCCGCTGGATGGTCTTTTCAACGACCCAATGCCGCTGGTCATCCAGTGTTCGGCTTTTATCGCCAGCTTCATCACCGTCAATCACATCACCAACCGCTGAACGCACAACGCCCGGAAAGCCAGAAGCTTTCCGGGCGTTTTTCTGTCGTTCGATATGCAGGGTTCAGCGTTCACGGTCGCGGCGCAGCTCTTCTTTGTTGATGGCGCCGCGGCTGTCTTTCGGTGTGCCGGAGCGGTCATAAACACCATCCCAAAGGGAATTTCCCATGAGACCTGCCTTATCACGCCGGCTCGCCGTCTTGTCAGCAGCCATGATGCGGCGGAACTTTTCCAGGAAACGCATGATGCGCCCCTCCTTTCTTTCGTACGTTGTGACCAGCGTTGTCACTGGTCGCAGAGATTTCCGATCATTCTTTTCCACATCCATTATACCATAAGGCCAGGACATTTGTCACCTTGATGAAGACAATATGGTGAAAAAGCAACATTCTCCATGTGCACAAACCATCAGCCATTCTTATGGTTATGAATATTGCGACGGTTCCGCCAGCGTGTTATGCTAATGATAGTAAAACACTAGAGCAAAAAACAAAGGAGACGGAGAACCATGAACGTTTTTGACATCCTCGGACCGGTGATGATCGGTCCTTCCAGCTCCCACACCGCCGGTGCCGCGCGCATCGGTCTCATGGCGCGCACCCTGCTGGGGCAGGACGCCGTACGTGCAGAGATCCTGCTGCATGGCTCCTTCGCCAAGACCTACAAAGGCCATGGCACAGACCGCGCCCTCGTCGCCGGCATCCTCGGCATGAAGCCGGACGATGAACGCCTGCGCGATGCCCTCAGGATCGCCGAAGAACGCGGCGTAGCCATTCAGTTCACAGAAACAGAATTCGCCGACAGCCATCCCAACACCGCTGAGATCCACCTCACCGCAGCCGACGGCAGCACCGCTTCCCTGCGCGGCGCCAGTGTCGGCGGCGGCGCCATCCAGGTCGTGAACATCAACGGCATGCCTGTGTCACTCACAGGGGATTACTTCACCCTCATCGTCATCCATCGTGACGTCCCTGGCGCCATCGCTGAGGTCACACGCATCCTTACCCACTACCAGGGTAATATCTGCCACTTTGACCTCTCCCGCAAGAGCCGCGGCGGCGAAGCGATCATGACGCTCTCCATGGACAGCCTGGCCCACACCGACATCCCAGCCCTCTGCGCCGAGATCGAAGCAGCCGACAACATCTACCAGTGCATCGCCGTCAACCCCATCGCCTGAGAAAGGAAGCCACTGATATGGAACTCTTAAGATACACCTCGATCGCCGAACTCGTTGCCGCCGCTGAAAAGGATGGTTCCCTGATCTCCGAGATCGTTCAGCGCGACCAGGCCGAGCAGATGGACGCCGAACCGAAAGCCCTCTTCCGCAAGATGCGCGACAATTACCATGTCATGCAGGAGAGCATCCAGAAAGGCGCCGTGCCTGACATCCGGAGCACCTCCGGCCTCACCGGCGGCGACGCCTACAAGCTCAGGAGCGTCTACGACCACCGTAAATCCCTCACCGGCAGCTTTATGAGCGGCGCCATGTGGCGCGCCCTCGCCGTCAGCGAGCTCAACGCCGCCATGGGCCGCATCGTCGCCGCACCGACCGCCGGCAGCTGCGGCATCCTGCCTGCCGCCATCGTAACCATGCAGGAAGAATACAACCTCGATGAATACGACTGTGTCATGGCCCTCTTCACCGCCAGCGCCGTCGGCCTCGTCATCGGCAACAACGCCTCCCTTGCCGGGGCTTCCGGCGGCTGCCAGGCCGAATGCGGCTCCGCAGCAGCCATGGCCGCTGCCGCCATCGTCGAGCTCGCCGGCGGCACCCCAGCCATGAGCGGCCACGCCGTCGCCATCGCCATCAAGAACATCCTCGGCCTCGTCTGCGACCCTGTCGCCGGCCTCGTCGAGATCCCATGCATCAAGCGCAACGCCGGCGGTGTCACCACCGCCTTCATGGCCGCCGAGCTGGCGCTGGCCGGCATCGAGAGCCACATCCCGGCCGACGAGACCATCCTCGCCATGAAACGCATCGGCGACACCATGCCTGCCAGCCTCCGTGAGACCGCAGAAGGCGGCCTCGCCGCCACCCCGACCGGCCAGGCCCTGCACACCCAGGTCTTCGGCGAAAGCGCCAATACCGGCACCTGCCACGGCTGCGGCGTGTGCAAATAACCCCCACAGACACAGAAAAGGACGCCTGTCAAACGACAGATGTCCTTTTTTCATTGTGATCAGTTCTCGGGCACAACCGTCTCCGGCCATTTCTCCGGCGTCAGCGTGCTGAGGTCGACAACATGACGGGTGCCATCCGGCGAAGTGGCGACGAGCTTGCCATCTTCCATGGCGAGGGTACATGCATTGACGGCAAAGTCGAGCCGATAGTGCCCATACCATTCACCGCTGATGGACTTTGCATAAAGGACATATGGATCGCTCACCCCCACACCCGCATGTCCATTCGAGACCCCATTGGTGCAATACAGGATATCCCCATCGATCGTAAAATCAGTGGTCGCATTGAGCCCACCTATACGGGTCATGTGATCGCCATCGTCGCGGAAGATCTCTGCATTGGCCAGCGTATCCCTGTTATAGACGACGATCAGATACTGGTGGCCGTCAAACGCTTTCTGATTGACAACAAATTCCGGCACATCGTCGTTATTGACCTCGTAGCCCTCCGGCATGGTCACGATCTCCGCCCGGCCCCCCTCGTAGCGCGGATCATGTTCTGTGGCGATTCGTGCTCTCCTATGTACCGAATTTTCTCCTGCAAAACCTCTTTGTGCTACTGATCTACAACATCCTGGCGCAGCCAAAGCGCCTTGCCTACAGCGCCGCCGCATGCTTCAGTGTACCGATCACTTTTCTGGCGCTGAAGCTCTTTGCCTTTCGCCGCAGCAACACACCTTGACCCTCCAGACAAACAAAAGGACCGCGCTGCGCAGTCACCATAAGGTGCTGCACAGCGCGGTCCTTTTTTCATGCACGGGAAATAAAAAAGAGGCAACCTCATTTCGAAGCTGCCAAGCAAGGGGAATGATATCGTAGGAAAGCGCTTGGGGGAGTGATACGCATCACCGAAGCACCGTTCTTTTGTGGTGGCGTTCGTCAGACGGCGCTTCGTCTGGGGATCGTCATGCGTTCTTATCGCGCTCACCATGGAATATTCTAGACGGTGAATGTAAAAGCCGTCACCGTGTCAATGTGAAATCTTTGTAAAATCGCACAAAAAACGCGCTGCGGATGCAGCGCGTTCTGAAGATCGTCTTATTTGCCCAGCTTTGCGGCAAGGCTGGTGACGAGTTCTGGGATGGTGGTTTCGAAATCGACGCCATACCATGGCTTTTCCGGATTTTCGAGGGTGGCACGGATGGTGTCAGCGGTATAATCGGCAGCCAGAGCAAAAGCATCCTGGAGAGAGAGGCCGCGCACAATACCGCCAACGGCGGTGCTGGAGAAGATGTCACCGGTGCCGTGATAGGCGGCGTCAATGTGGTCGTTCTGATAGGTGAAATATTCACCGCTGCGGGTATCCAGACCATAGACACCGTTCTTGCCTTCAGAAAGGCCAATACCTGTGAGCACGACGACCTTGCTGCCGAGGGCGGCAAGCTTCTGGAGGAGGTCCTTCACATACGCTTCATCGTAATCCTCGCGATATTCGGTGTCGGTCATGAAGCAAGCCTCAGTGAGGTTTGGCACGATGATGTCGGCTTCGCCGCAAAGGGTGGCGTTCTGTTTGGCGTATGCTTCATCGAAGGCCGGATAGAGCTTGCCGTGGTCAGCCATGACAGGATCGATGAAGATGAGGGTGTCGTCGCCGCCAAATTCTGCGAAGATCTTCTTGCAGATCTCGATCTCTTCCTGGCTGCCAAGGTAGCCGGTGTAGATGGCGTCGAAGTGGATCCCCTCTTTTTTCCAGTGATCAGTGATCGGAATGAGCTGGTCGGTCAGATCCTTGACCGTGAAATTCTGGAACATGGTGTGCGTCGAAAGCACGGCGGTCGGCAGGATCGTCGTTTCCACGCCCATGGCAGAGATGACCGGCAGCGCCACGGTGATGGAGCATTTGCCGAAGCAGGAGATATCTTGAATGGTCAGTACACGTTTCATAGTGGGAACACCTTCCTCGTTCGTTTTTCTGTTCCCTATTATACGCCGATCTGACCTTTTTAAAATGGCCAAGTAAGGAACATTTCACAAGGCCAATCTTCCATGCCAGCGTCCATCTGGCATGTCACAGCCCCTGATAATGCCCGGATCCACCGCACCAAAAAACGCACCGCAGGACGCGGTGCGTTTGTCGTTTCAAACGTGTATCAGTCGGACGGGCGGTCATCTTCAAGACGGTAATAGGCCCATTGCCAGTATTTTTCAAGCGGCGCCTTCGCCTCGGCGCTCAGGCTCTCGATGGCACTGAGCTGGCCATCGGCGGTCATGACGGCGTCGGCAGTCATGACCGGGTACTGATCGCGCAGCTGGCAGAGATAATTGAACCACGCTTCTTCGCCGTCGCGCCCCACAAGCTCGAGGACGCTGGCGCCGAGATAGCAGGCGCTCATGGTCTCTGGGAGCTGCATCTCTGCAGTGTCCCAGTCGATGGCCGCTGCTGCAGCGTCGTTGGCCCAGATGAGATACGGCGTCTCAAAGGCTTCCAGGCTCTCGGCGGTCGTTGTGCCCGTGGCGATGAAGTCCTTGCCCAGGGCCTTATAGACGCTCTGATTGTCCCCCAGGTATGGCAGATGGTCACCATAGAAGACAAAGACCACCGGCGTGTCGCTCGTGCGGTAGGTGTCTGTGAGCTTCGCGATCATGGCATCGGCATCACGCACACCTTTCATATAAACGTCGAGCATCTCCTGGTCGGCTTCGCTCATCTCCACCGAGAGCGGCACGTCTTCAAAAGTCACACCAACACCATATTTATCAGCGGTGTAGGACATGTGGTTCTGGATGGTCACGCTCTCATTGAAGAGCAGCCCGCCGTCCGCCGTCTCCGTGTCGATCGCCTCGATGATGCGGTCTGCCAGAGCATCGTCGAGGACCCAGCCGCCCGCTTCCGCCAGGCCCGGCAGGTCCTCCTTGAAGAGGTTCTCTTCCGAACCGAACCAGCGATAGACGTTCTCGCGGTTGTAGAACCAGGCCTCGCCCGGGTGGAACATCGAGGTCGCGTAGTCGTCGGCGTTAAAGACACGGAAGATCGAACCCACATCGTGGTGTACTGTACGGAAAGCCGAGGACGCCGCATGGATCGTCTGCATCCCTGTGAGCACGTCGAACTCGGTGTTGGCCGTACCGCCGGCAAACTGCGGCACAACGATGTGCCCGCTCAGGGCATGGGGTTCTTCAGCCAGAGCGTGGAAATTCGCCAGCGGGTCATCCCCTTCCGCAAAGGCGAAGCCCTCCCAGTCGCTGATGTCCGAAAAGGCCTCGTTCTGGATGAAGACCACGTTCACCGGCGCTGCCTCGCCCGCTACCGGCTGCGCCTCGTCCCAGGCCGCCGCTTCAGCCTTGTCGTAGCCGGCCGGCTCTTCGACCTTGTAGGTCGTGATATAGTGGAAGAAACTGTAGATGTAGCCGCGCTCGTTATAGATCGTCGGCATGTAGGCGTTGTTGGAGATCTCGATGTTGTCGTAGACATGGCGGTCGGCGATCGCCGTGTTCACCAGGAGCGCCAGCACCACCACAGGCAGCACCACGCCGCCTGCGCGCACAAACCAGCGCTGTTTTTTCATGCCCAGGCACGCCGCCAGCACAAGGAAGACCACGACCACCAGCACCACGCCCGCGACCAGCGCCACAGGCCAGTCGATGTGGTAGCTCTTCGCCGCTTCCCTGCCTTCGCGCCAGAGGGCGATGTCCGTGAACTGCAAAGGCTCATCGCGGATCTCGATCTTCAGCCGGTTGATCAGCGAAAAGACCAGGCACACCGCCCCCACCAGCGCCGTGGACAGGAAAACGTTGTTAAAGAGGAACATCCCTGCCAGGATCAAGAGGAACACCGGCACCACGTTCCACACCGCCGCGATCGGCCGCGCCGTGAACACCGCCAGCGTGTCGCGCACGTCGTTCGGCTGCAGGATCACCACCGCCAGCGTCACCACGCACGCCAGCGCCAGCGCCAGGAGCACATTCACCCCCAGCCCGCAGCGTTTATATGGCAGTCGTACTTTCATACGATCCTTCCTTTCAAAATGACATTGTCCCTATTGTAACACGCACACCCGAAAAAAAATAGAAAAACCGCCCAAGCAAGGCGGTTTGTAAAGACATCGTGAAGGTTTGCGGCGAATGAGAAAAAGCGCGGCAGAAATGCCGCGCTTGGGCGTGTTGTCTCAGTCGTAACCCTACCATTCAAAATACACTGGCGCATAGCTTGGCGTGATCGTACCATCGATCCTGGTTTGGAACGTTGCCATACAGGAACCATCTTTGCCCATCGACTGCATATCGCCAACGGTCGTTGTTTCATCCACGAGACCATATGGCAGGAACATGAGCGGTTCGTTGTTTTCATTGGCTGTGGCATGCATCGTGCCGTTTGCCAGGTCAATGATCGGCATGCTGTATCCATAGGAGCTGTCAGTTCGAACGGTGATATGTGTATCATCCAATATCACTGGCGTACTGATGACATTTTTTTCACCGATCATGGCCAGATCATTGTCTACTTTGAACGACCATTCATCTTTTTTAAGATCATAGACCCAAAGTTCGCCACTGATATAGGTGCCCAATTTATCTGGATCCGGCACGAAATTGTTCCCTTCCGGCTTCACTCGGATGACCAAATAGTCTCCGATCACAAATGGATTGAGCAGATTATAGCCTTGTGAAAATTCTTCGATCTCTCCGGTTTCCAGGTGCATGCGCTTCATGGTGCCGTATTCGCGCATGGATTCCATGAAATATGCACGCGTCCAAAAGGCATCGTGTTCACCAAGGGACACTTCCATGGTCACTTGCGTAAAGACACGCCCATCAAACGGCAGGCTGTCCAGCGTTGTTATTTCTCCGGTATCACGCTGATAAAGACGCGCTTCAAATTTTCCACTACTTTTGTCGCCACGCAGCCAGATGATGTTTCCATTTTTAAAATCGCAATTGTTGAGCATCCCGCCGGTCGGCGATACACTCAGTACTTCATTGTAAGAACCATGATCGATGCATTCTGGCTTTGCACCATCTTTGCGTTCTTGGATGTAGAGATACCATTGTTGATCGTCGGTGATCTCCTGAGAAGGATCTGGTTGCTCCATCCAATACAGATAATCGTCTTCCACTTCATAGCTGCCCCAACGCAGGATGTTGCCTTCATTTTGCGGCTGGATCAATGGTTTGTCCCCGATCTGCACAGCAATGAGATTGTTATTCGCATCGCGTTTTTCAATGAGCGTTCCATCATCTGTCACACGGATCGGCGTCTCACCGTTCTCCGCTGCAACACTGGAATTCAGCGGCACTTCATACGTGATCGGGGTATCAGAGGCTTGCACAAGTGGGATCTCCACCTGATCATTATAATCGTAGCGCGCATATACCGTCTGATCAGCACCCACCCAGCCAATATCACCGAACAATTCAATGACCGGACGCAACGGCACAAACAGTTTTCCATCTACAGATTGTGCCGCTACCGACATCTTCTTTTCTTCGCCATTCAGAGACAATGTATCGGAATCGACTGCTCCTTCAAGAACGAAATCTTTGTACACATTCTCAAGTTTGAAACTTTTTTTGTCCTTTTCCAATGTCAGATACATTTCATCTCGCAAAATATCCTCGGATACCATGGTCACACCATCCCGGATCACCATGTCTCCGGATGCCTCTGCATCGATATCCTGTCCGTTGAGATTCAGCACGGCTGCATCTGCCATGCACGGTGAAGCCAGCATCACCAAAATCGCCAGCCCACCGGACAGACCCAAATGTCGTAACGTTGTTTTCATAACCACGCCTCCTTTACGAACGCAGAAAACACAGCATGAGCGGTGCTGTGTTTTCTGCTTAATTTATCGTGTCATTGACAACTCAGATCAATAGATGATCCCGTGCGTCTGTGTTGCTAAAGCCATTTGCTGGAAGGTTACTTTCTGAGCACCAGAAATGCCCAAATACTCAGCATATGGGTCGATATAACAGATCTTTCTTCGTGAAGGATCATAGCTTTCAAAGCCATATGCGGCAACGTAGTGGTATACATTACCAGACGCAGCACTGTATCCTGGCAAGTAAGTGGTATACGGCGTCATAACGACATTCAGCGCAACCCCGCGCCCATTCCAGATCGTGCCAATGCATTTGTTCGCCAGATCGCCAGCCCAATCAGAATACCCCTGGGCACGTGTGTAAGTTTTCCCCATGGTAGATGTATTCAATACATTGTACCAGTTACTGCTGAAATTTGTCCCACTGGAAGAAGTCGTCCCTAAGAGACTGGCTGCCTGACTTTGGGTCATGCGGCTGTATCCATTGTAACCATTTACGATATTGACCGCCGTCGCTGGTCCACAATACCAAGTGTTTGCCTGCATTTCATAAGGCATTGGCAGATATTTCGCGGTCCCATCCCCAAGATTGAACGGCTGGATCTCAAAGCTGACCTTTTGAGACGAATCCTGTCGATCGGCTTTCATCGCTTCAACCATTTCTTTGCGCTCTGGGTTTGTCTTCATGGAAGCCAGCGGATTATCTTTTTCCTCTGGGTAAACTGAGAAATAACTTGCATCTTCAATCTGTTGCAACTGATCGATGGTGATCTCTCCATCGAGATATGCTTCGTAAGCAGTGCGAACCGTCTCAACCATATTGTCATAGTCAGCATTTCTCTGGATCTCTTCATCTGTAAGCGGTTCGATCTCTGGAGTGATCTGATTACCGGCGGCATCTACGTACCCATCATATTCCGCCGCGAGTCCCGGCATGGACATCAATGTGCTGACAGAAAAAAGCACCAATGTTAATAATGTTAATCGTCTTTTCATGTTTAGATTTGCAGACGATTTATAGTGTATCTGCTTTGTACACTCAACTTGCAGGTACGAGTTCAAAAAAACTTC
This sequence comes from uncultured Peptococcaceae bacterium, assembly GCA_958451915.1. Classification (GTDB taxonomy): domain Bacteria; phylum Bacillota; class Peptococcia; order Peptococcales; family Peptococcaceae; genus UMGS1590. Next base: position 59,123 of record CAUDRX010000001.1, on the reverse strand, counting down.
GGTGATCACAACTGCGACGGGCAACAGGCTGGATGAACTTTAGCGTCCACCTCCCTTCTGGATCATATCGCAACAATACGGTATGCAGAACGCACTCAACAAGTCATATGCTGAGCGCGGCACCGCCATTGTGAGCAAGATGGTCGTCGCCACTGCCTTTAATTGATCTTCAATAGTTTTCCCGGTTTTCGTACAGTATATCATCAAAATCCCACTTTTTTCGGAAAGTGGCACGGACAGTCGAGTTAGAGGCACGAATTTCTCAACATGACCTCATCACGCTGCCTCCCATAAACAGGTGCAGTTTTTTTCCTGTTTTTATCCCCTTTTATGGAAATATCCAAATCGTTTGAGACCAGCCAGCTCTGATGGCTGCTCCGGTTCATAGTATGGCAAGGTACATACAGTATTTACTGCCAAAGCCGCAAACATTAGTGCTATCCACTTCCATGCCATATAATATCGAGACATGATCGCTTCATACCATTTTTTCATTTTTCTTTCCTCCCTTCTGTTTTTCATACCGGTGATATATATTTCTCCCAAACTACCACCAGGAGCGCCAATGCTTCAGAGAACATGCCTAATGCCATTGCCACCCCGACAGCAGATATTGGCAAAAATACCTGCAAAGCGACTATTATGCTGCATTCAAAAAACCAGATCTTTAAACTGATCCTACGATAAAACTGACGGTCATAATCGATAGATCGACGGTTATGATGAATGCTCGGTGAAAATCGCCATATGATATAACCTGTCACGATCAGGCAGCTATAAACCACTCCTATATACCATGATGTCGGGATCATCTGCATCATCACAGTGAACACTCCGTATACAGCCAATGAGAGGATGAAACATCTCAGGCGTGTTGATGCATGATAACCACCGGCAACCAATCTGAGTGGGATAAATGCTAAGAAAAAACATACAGTGCTCGCTAGATTCCCAACAAAAGCAGCAAGCACAAAGATTGCGGCCAGTTCAAGAAACGAGATGAAGAACACTTCCAAGCCATAGCGGACAACGGCCGTTTCATTCTGTGAGATCACATTGCCCGCGATCATGCGTCGCTCAAAATGATCGATCACTTTCTTCATCTTCTTCACCTCCTCTTTTCAAAGATCATAGCACAAAAAAGGGCCGATCCTGGAAAAGTGGCACGAACAGCCGAGTTAGAGACACGAATAATCTTTTATTTAATTTTTACAAAAAAAAACAGCATACAGATCATCGCAATGATAATACGATGTTCCGTACACTGTCTGGTTTGTTATAGATCGATCAGAAAAGACAATGAGAAAATACCGTTTTCCCATTCTATCACAGCGCCACTGTCATAGCGCGCCAGGGCGTCCTTAATGTTCAACAGGCCCAGGCCATGCGCGTCTTTGTCACGCTTGCTGGTCTGAAGGTCGTGATGCTGGCCGGGCGGGGCGCTGTTGACGATCTTGCAGAAGAGGGTCTCGTCCTGCTGGATGAGGGTGAGGGTGATATGCTTCTCTCCGCCGTCCAGCCGTTCACAGGCTTCGATGGCATTGTCGAGCGCATTGCCAAAGATCATGCAGGCATCAACGGGCTCGATCGGAAAATGCTCGGCGATCTGGATGGTCATCTGAAAAACAATGCCTTTGCTCTCAGCCAATGCCTGCTTGGTGCTGATGATCGCATCCAAAGCCGTATTTCCTGTATTGACGACAGCATGCCCTTTTAAAAAGCGTTGATCCAACTCATCCAGATAACGCTCTCCGGCTTCATTGTCCTGACGCTCAAAGTAACCACGAACGACCGCCAGCTGATTGGAAAGATCATGCTTGAACCGGCGCAATTCATTTTGTCCGGCAATGATGTCGTCCAGATGCTTGAGCTGGGATCTTAAATGCTGTTCATACTGTTCCTGACTACGTATCGCTTCGCTTTGTTTTACGATCCTTTCATAGATATAGAGCGCAAAGAAAGTGCTGAAAAGCAGCCCCATCGCACAAAGTACCGCAATGCTATTATAACGTTCATCATTGATCTCGTAACTCATAATAAAGAGCAACGATATTGTTAGTAAGCTTGACAAGAACAGCAAGAAAAATAGAAGCCAATAGGTGTTGCTTTGAGACAGCTTTTTCACAGAACTCTTTATCCGGATGGCATTACAACAGGCCAATCCACTTATTTTTGACCCTATGATCCCCAGTAAGCGATATTCTTGATCATAAATCGCTTCGCTAACAGATATGTCAAATATGACCGTGATCAGATACATCACAAAGATCTCTAAAACGCCACTGATCAGGATACCAGAAACACTGGCGATCAAGCGAAACCCGAATTCCCCTCGATACAGGAAAGACAGAAGAAAAGCTGATAGGACCAAGCCAAGAATATTCAAAAAGGTATAACTGAACACTCTATTACAAATACTGATCATCCCAGCCAGCGCAATCATGCCCACGATATAGTGCCAGGTTTTCAGCTTCTTCCGCCGCGATAGAAAGGCTTCGAACAACATAAAGAACATTACCGCCTCAACGAGCGGTGTGATAAGATCAGCAAATTCATATGCACTCATACATGCAATCTCTCTTTCATAAAACGAATCCGAGCAACAAGAAAATCCGCCTTAAACGACGGCCCTATCGGTACTACCCCAGTGGCAAGAGAAATCTCACCATTTTTCTCGCTGACCTTACATACATGGGCAAGATTTACGACGAAAGATCGGTGGCATTGCACGAAATAGTCTGGCGGGAGCTTGTTGAGCAGCTGGGCCATGGTACCACGCCAGCTATACATCTGCCCGTCGGTGCAGTAAAATAGAATGTTGTGACCTCTGCTCTCGCAATAGGCGATCTCATCGTCGTAGAGCAGGACTTCATCGCCGCGATCGACCGTCAGGTGGATGGCCTGGCGCTTCACGGCGGTGACGGCGCCAATAGCCTCGAGGGCTTCTTCAAAACGTGCCTCTGGCACAAGTGCACCGTCCCTGTTCTTGACGATGAAACGCAGCGGATCACAACGAAAACTATCGATCATGTATTTTTCGTGGCTGGTGACAAAGACGATCTGCATATGTGGGTCATGGGCATGCAGGGCATTTGCCGTCTCAAAGCCGTTCAGTCCGTCCATCTCCATGTCGAGAAAGACGCCGTCATAGCGCCGCCCTTGCTCCAGGCAGGCATGAAGCAGGTCTTTGCCGGAATGATAGACATCCGGCTCGATGCCGTGAGCATGGAGCATCGTCTCCATGGCCTCGCAATATAGGATCTCATCATCGCAGATCGCGATCTTCATGGCGATCCCCCCCTTTTTATTTACACTGATGCGCCATCAAAGGTTTGTGTTTGATATCATTATATAGTGATAAAGGGCGTATTTCAAGAGATATACAATACTTTTCATCCTCCCACAAACGCAAAAACCTCTCTGCATCCATCCCATTTGGGACGGTCAGAGAGGTTTATTTGTTTCCTTATTCGGCTTTCATGATCGCTGGGTAGAGGGGGTGATCGGCCCAGTCGCCGATGAAGCGGACTTCGGTCTCGAGGCGGACGTGGTCCTTGTCGAGGACGGTCTGCTGGATGTGGTGGATGAGCCGGATGACGTCATCGGCGGTGGCGCCGCCGGTGTTGACGACGAAGCCGGCGTGCTTGGTCGAGACCTGAGCGCCGCCGATCTGGTGGCCCTGGAGGCCGGCCTCGATGATGAGAGGGCCGGCGTAGTGACCGGCGGGCCGCTTGAAGGTGGAGCCGGCACTTGCAAGCTCAAGCGGCTGGCGGCTGGTGCGGCGCTCGGTGAGGTCGCGGATCTTGTCGAGGATCTCGCGCTTGTCGGCGAACGCGAGCTGCATGGTCACAGCGAGACAGATGAGGGGTTCGTCCTTGAGACGGCTGTGGCGATAGCTGAAACGCATCTCGCTGGCCGGGATCTCCCGGACAGCGCCGTTCTCGTCCAGAACGGTGACGCTCGTGATGACGTCCTTCATCTCACCATCATAGGCGCCGGCGTTCATGTAGGCTGCACCGCCGATGCTGCCGGGAATGCCGCTGGCAAATTCAAGACCGCTGAGACCGAGCTCGGCTGTGGCTTTGCTGACGTTGATGAGGGACCAGCCGCAGCTTGCGGTGACGCGGCTCGCTTCGACGCGGAGGGTCTGGAGGCGCTCGGTGGCAATAACGACACCACGGATGCCGCTGTCGGCGACGAGCATGTTGCTGCCACGCCCGAGCACGAGCCAGTCGAGGCCGTTCTCGCGGGCGGTACGCACGACTTCAGCGAGGGCCGCTGGGGTCTCCGGAAAGACCATGACATCGGCAGGACCGCCGATCCCAAAGGTGGTGTGACGGGCGAGGGGCTCGTCAAAACGCACCTCGGCAACGCCGGTGATCTGAGAAAAGAGATCGTTCATGGGTCAGGTCTCCTTTCGTTCAAAGAATGTTCTGTTCTGCCGCCTGGTAAGTGCCAAGAACACGGAAATCGACGGTGGTCTCGCGCACCTGGCGCAGGCACTCGACGAAAGCCTCATCGTCCCAGCGGCCGAGAAGGTCGACGTAGAAGCTGTATTCCCAGGGCTTACCGATGACAGGACGCGATTCGATGCGGCTCATGTCATAGTGGCCGTCTGCGAAGAAGCGCAGGGCTTCAAAGAGCGCCCCCGGGCGATGCGGCGTCTTGAAAACGATGCTGACCTTGTTCTGGCCTTCATGCCACTCCGGCTGGTTGCGGATGACGACAAAACGGGTGATATTGGAGTAGTTGAAATTGACATGCGGCACGATGATCTCCAACCCGTAGACTTCGGCTGCCTGCTGGGAAGCGATGGCGGCGCCGTCGGCGGGACGGGTCTCTGCAATGTAGCGGGCGCTCATGGCGGTGTCGGCGTATGGGCGGGGCTCAATGCCGTGCTTCATGAGAAAGCGCTGACTCTGACCGAGGCCCTGAGGATGGGAATAGACATACTTGATGTCTTCAAGTCTGGTACCGGGAACGGCCAGCAGGTTCTGGGTGATCTCGAGGGCGGTCTCAGCGACGATATAGCAGGGTTTGGTGTTGAGCAGGTCATAGACGTCGTTGATGCTGCCGGTGGAAGAATTCTCGATTGGCAGGACGCCATAATCATACGCACCTTCGACGACGGCATCGACGACATACTGAAAGTGGGACATGCCTTTACGGTGCACATCCGGGCCAAAGACCTTGATGCAGGCGCCGTCACTGAAGGAACCTTCGATGCCCTGAAAAGCAACGCGCGGCGAATCGGCAGGTGCGGCAAATGGTGGCAGGAGTGGCTGCATCAGTCTTCGCTCCCTTCGCTCTCTAAAAGCTTCACGGTCTGCACATAGATGGCCGCTTCGATGCGTTTCTTCTGGAGGTCACAGCCATAAGCGTAAGGCTCATTGATGGAACCACCGTAGCGGATGTTGTTGGCGTGGCAGCCGCCGCTGCAGAAAAAGCGCGCCCAGCAGTCCATGCAGGTTGGCTTGGTGAGGACGTTGGCTTTCTGGAAGCGTTCAGCGATCTCCGGACGTTCGATGCCGGTGAAAACGGTGCCCATCTTGTAATCTTCCTCGCCGACGAACTGATGGCAAGGATAGAGGTCCCCTTCCGGGCTGACGGCGAGGTAGTCGTGACCGCTGCCGCAGCCGGAGAGGCGCTTTGGCAGGCATGGGCCGCCGGCGAAGTCGACATTGAAATGGAAGAAATTGTAGCCCTTGCCCTCGCGCCAACGCTGGAGGTAATGGCGGGCGAGGATGTTGTAATTTTCAAGGATGATCGGCTTGTCGTCCTCGGTGAGGGCATATGGCATGTCGGCCGGTGCAACGACGGGCTCCATGCTGATCTCCTTAAAGCCGAGGTCATCGGCCATGTGGATGACGTCGGCGGCAAAATCCGGGTTGTAGTGGGTGTATGTACCACGCACGTAGTACCACTGCTGGCCGCGGGTGGCGACAAACTTCTGGAAGTGGTCCACGCAGGTCTGGTAGCTTGGCTGCCCGCCGACGAAACGGCGCATGTTGTCGTGGATCTCTTTGCGGCCGTCAAGGGAGAGAACGGCGTCCATGTGCTCGTCGTTGACCCATTTGCCGACAGCGTCATCAAGAAGGACGCCGTTGGTGGTGAGGGTGACTTTGAGCACTTTGCCGAGCGCAGCGGCACGCTGGTGGCCATATTCGACGACGGCCTTGCAGACATCGAGGTTGAGGAGCGGCTCACCGCCGAAGAGGTCTACTTCAACGTGGGTGCGGTGCCTGGAAGCTTCCATGAGGAAGTCGATGGCTTTTTTGGCGACCTCCAGGCTCATCAGGGAGCGGCCGCCGCCGTAGGCGCCGCTGTCGGCGAAGCAGTAGCCGCAGCGCAGGTTGCAGTCGTGGGCCATGTGCAGGCACATGGCTTTGACGATAGGTTCAGTGTGTGGGGTAAACTCACTGAAATCAATGTCAGAAAAGAGCATCCCTTCCTCTATGAGTTCACTCACGCCTTCAGCGACATCGCGGGCATCCTCTTCGCCATAGACGGCGGCAGTGGTACGGATGGCATCCTCCCAGCTCTGGCCTTGTTCGAGGGCATCAAGGAAGGCCCAGGCGGTCTCGTCGATGACATGGACAGAGCCGCTGTTAACGTCGAGCAGCAGGTGAAGGTCATCAAAGATGAACCGGTGGATCCGTGAAAAATCTAAATCTCTTGTCATTGGCGCACAACCTTAGCGGATCTCGGTGTAACCATGCATGTAAGGAACGAGGGCTTCTGGGATGGTGACGCTGCCGTCTTCGTTCTGGTAGTTTTCGAGGATGGCTGCCAGAGTGCGGCCTACAGCCAGACCGGAACCGTTCAATGTGTGGACATAACGCACTTTGCCATCGGCATCACGGAAACGCAGGTTGGCGCGGCGGCTCTGGAAATCGAGGAAGTTGGAGCAGCTGGAGATCTCACGGTATTTGCCGTAGCTTGGCAGCCAGACTTCAAGGTCATAAGTCTTAGCGGAGCTGAAACCGATGTCGCCAGCGGAGAGGCAGATCACGCGGTATGGGAGATTCAGAGCCTGCAGGATATCCTCAGCATTCTGGGTGAGGCTTTCCAGCTCTTCCCAGCTGTGGTCCGGATGGGCGAGCTTGACCATCTCGACTTTGTGGAACTCGTGCTGACGGATGATGCCGCGGGTATCACGGCCAGCACTGCCGGCTTCGCTGCGGAAACATGGGCTGAAGGCACAATACTTCACAGGCAGGTCCTTTTCGGAGAGGATCTCGTCACGATGATAGTTGGTAACAGGAACCTCAGCGGTTGGGATGAGGTAGTAGTCGGTGTTCTCGAGATGGAACATGTCTTCTGCGAACTTAGGCAGCTGGCCGGTGCCGAAATCGGAAGCGGTGTTGGTCATGTATGGTGGGATGAGCTCGGTGTAGCCGTGCTTGTCGGTGTGCATGTCGATCATGAAAGAAACGAGGGCACGTTCAAGACGGGCAGCAAGGCCTTTGTAGAAAGTGAAACGGCTGCCGGTGACTTTGGCGGCGCGGTCAAAATCGAGGATGTCGAGGTCAACGCCGAGATCCCAATGGGCCTTTGGTTCAAAACTGAACTGGCGTGGTTCACCCCAGACACGTTCGACACGGTAGTCGTCTTCGCCGCCGTCCGGGATATCGTCGGCTGGCATGTTAGGGATGCTGACAACGAAATCACGCACTTCCTTTTCGAGGGCGTCTTTGTCGGCGTCGAGGGCCTTGATCTGTTCGTTGATGGCAGATACTTCGGCCATCAGATCATCTGCGCTCTCGCCGTTGCGCTTGCGCATGCCGACTTCTTTACTCTTGGCGTTGCGCTGGCTCTGCAAGGCTTCGATCTGAGCGATGACTTCGCGATGTTTTTCGTCGGCAGTCAAAAATGGCTGCATATCGATCTCTTTGCCGCGGCGGCCAACAGCTTTGGCGACGCGTTCCGGCTCTTTGCGCATAAGTTTGATGTCTAACATAGATGATTCCTCCTAATTTTTGTTCTTTCTATAATGATAGGGTTTCCTTAATAGGCAGATGGATGTATTCAATGTCCAGCACACTGGTAAGTGAGTGGCGCGCTTCGCGGATGGCGCGGTCGACAGGCTGGTCGAGCTGCATCCACATGAGGGCGGTCGAGCGGTCTTCCGGCTTGTAGCCGAGGACCATCTCGGCGATATTGACGTCCTGCGCACCCAGGTGCGTGCCTACCTGGCCGATGACGCCAGGGCGGTTGAGATGGGGCACGAGCAGGATGTGCGCATGGGGATGTCCGGCAAGGTGATAATCGTCGACCTGAACGATGTTATCCGCACCGCCGGCACGGTCTCCGGCGACCTGACGCAGCCCCTCGGGCGTTTCCACGGCCAGACGCAGGCGCGGGCGGCTGGCACCCGGCGCACGCTCAAAGCGCACGTCAAGGCCACGTTCTTCGGCCCAGAGCCGGCTGTTGACGGGATTCACCCTTTCTTCGCCGAAACCTTCGGCAAACCCCGCCAGGGCAAGAGCAGCCAGCGGCTCTTCTTCAGCAACAGGCACGGCGCCGGCAAGGGACAGGGTGAGCGCCTCCGGCAGTGCGTGCAGACGCTGGCCCATGAAGATGCCCAAAAGTCGTGCCAGTTCACACCAGGCGCGGCCTTCCTTGAGATTGGCGGTGTGCACGCGCGGCACGTTGACCGCTGTTTCCACCTGACGTCCAGCCAGGGCAGCGGTCACATCGCGGGCCATTTCGATCTGGCTGGCAAGACGCGCCTCGCGGGTGTTGGAGGCTTCGCCGACCGTGACCCTGCAATACGGCGCCACACTTGCTGCAAGCGCCGCATCAGCCTTCGGCAGATCGATGGCAAATGCGGTGAGATAGCCCCAGTCCAGCGCGCGCACCAGCTCTTCCCAGCGGAAGATGCGCGGATCGGTGAGGGCGATGAGACCGGCATCCTTATGCAGGAGCTGGATCTCGTCTTTTCCAACGAGCCCTTCGCTCCATGGCGCCAGCGGCGACAGCAGCATCACAAAGTCACTCTGCACGAAAAGATCCACCAGCGGCGTCGCCTCACAGTGAACGAGCATCGCGCGGCCGCGGTTCAGGTCCGGATCGTAGCAGCGAAGGTGCATACCAAAGCCTGCTGCTCTCTTGGCGATCTCTGCCGCCAGCGGCGGAAAACCGACAAAGCCGAGGGTCTTTTCCCGGAGCTCCAGTGCTGTGCCGTCCTTTGGCGTGCGCGCCATCTCCAGCAGGAGATACATCGCGTAGTCGGCGGCGGATGCCGCCTCCCCCACACTCGGCCGCAGCACAGCGATGCCTGCACGCGTGGACCGCGCCTGTTCTTCCGGCACGCTCGCCGGACCCAGCTGCGCCCAGACGCGCAAACGTGACGTTTCTGCAAAAGCTGTATCTGCAAGGGCCGCGCTGTTTGTGATCACGGCTTCAGCATCCGCCGCACCTGCAAGCTGCGCATCCACTTCGAGGTCTGCGCCGCTCGTCGCCAAAAGCGCCATCGCCTCCTCACAGAGACGTTCTTCCAACAAGATCTTCAATGGCGTTCCTCCCTTCCAAAATAAAAAAACCGTCTCCCATCAAACGATAGGGACGGATACTTCCGCGGTGCCACCCAGATTATGACACGTGCCCGCAGGCACCTGTGGTCATCACTCAACGGCAGGATATCGGCTGCCAGCCGTGGCCGTTACACCAATGCTCCAGGGTGGACGACAAGCAGCCTCCCGCCGGTTCGCACCACCCACCGGCTCTCTGTGCGGAAACAACGCTTGCAAGCCCTTTCATAGCTAATTTTAATTGTATTAGTTACGCCACTCAAAGTCAATAGCCATCGCGTCTCCAGCCGTATTTTCTTCCCCTTGTGCACAGCAGCAGACAGCTTGTTGCGAAAAACGTCGGCCGCCTGGTTTGATGCCCGCATGGGTCCAGAGAAACTGCATCGCATAAAAAAATGGCCGATGTTCGCAAACATCGGCCATCACTCAGCACTAATTGTTATAGAGGAGCATCGGCTCAGTGACATTCATCTCCTCGATGGCCGCCATGGTAGAAGCGAGCTCGCTGGAAGAAGCCCTGGCGGTATCGAGGGCGCTCTCAAGGAGATTGAAGATCTTGTCAAGGGTGTCCTGTTTGTAAACTTCGTGGTAGAACGTGATGTCATCTCCGAGGTCCTCACGCAGTTCTTCCTCAAAATCCTCCAACGACATGATGCCATCGATGAGACCATTATCCAGGCTCTGACGGGCGCTGTAAATGCGGCCATCGGCGAGGGTGCGCACATCAGCATCGCTCATGCCGCGGCTTTCTGCGACAATGCCGACAAAACGGTCATAGATCTCATCACAGATGGTCTGATAGATGGCGATCTGCTCTTCGGTCGGCGATTCGTAGGAACTGCCCATGAGCTTATTGGCACCGCTGTGCACAGTGGTGATATCGATGCCGAGTTTCTCCAGAAGGCCGGTGGCATCGACAAACTGGCCGCAGATGACACCGATGGAGCCGACGAAACTGTTGCGATCGGCAACGATCTCATCTGCTGCCGAAGCAATGTAATAGCCGCCGGAAGCGCAGTAATCGCCGCAATAGGCGTAGACCGGACGGCCAGTCTCTTCCTTGTAATCCATGAGGGCGAGATAGGTCTCATCGCTTTCGTTCACAGTCCCGCCCGGAGAATCGATGAGGAGCAGAATGGCACTGTTATGCGGATCATCCTGGGCGATCCGGATGCGTTTTTCGATGAAACTCTGGTTGTAGGTCTCACCAGCGCTCTGGATGGTGCCGTTGATATCAATGATCTCAACATTATCAGCGTTGCGCTGGCTGGCAACGCCGCTCTGACCGCCAAGGCCGAAAAAAGCAACGAAAGCAACGGCTGCAAGGATGCCTATGGCGACAAGGAAAGCCGTCCATCTGCTGCGGCGTGGTCTCTCTGGGCCCTCACCCCCGGGCGCAGCCGTTTCTGTCACGACTGCATCCTCGACGCGTTCGTAACGCGGGGTTTCCTGTTCATTCATGACGGAATCCCTCCTCAGATATCGATGACCGGGCCATCGTCAGCGGCTGCGGTCTGCGCCTGCGTACCAGCCTGGACATAGCCCAGCGCTGCCGGATCGAGACGGCCATCATTAAAGGCCTGATCGCGCAGCCAGCGGTATGCGAGGGCGTAAGTGGCGTTGACATACGGGATCAGGTAAAAACCTGCCAATCCCAGCGTCATGGCAACGGCAAAGAACCATGGGATCCAGGAGAGTTCAAGAACAAAAAGCTCTTTCAGATGGCCCCTGGTGATGGCGCAGGAATAGCGCAGGGCCTGACGCGCACCGACCTTGCCGCGTCCGTCGGCAACAAGCTGGAAGATGAAGTGATAGCGCAGGGTCACGAGATAGAGCGCGACCATACCAGCAATATAGAGCACACCACCGAAGAACATGCCGAAGCTCGAGCCGCCGACAGCGACGCTGGCATAGAGGTTTGTCGAGCTGATGGTCACCTGCCCCACTGAGAGCAGCATGATCACAAACCCCGGCAGACCCACAAGGCTCCAGATCACGATCCAGAGCTGCTGCCAGATGTAGGCAAGAAGGCCTTTGATCGCACCAGAGAAGGTCTCGGCGAAATCAGCAAAGCGGAGCGGACGACTGTGCCCGATCTCTGCAAGGACGATGAACCAGGCGGTGAAGCAGTAGCTGAGCACCCCATCGATGAGCAGCGACGAGATGATAGCAAGGAACGCCGTCATCGCCATTGTGCCGACACCGATGCTGCCGATCGCAGAGCCAAGCATCGAAAGCGGCTGACTGCCGAAATAATAGGCGATGATCTCAGGGATGCTGGCACTCGCACCGGCATCAAAGAGCGCCTGTACATCTTCCGGGCCGTAGGTCATCGTGACCTGGAAACCGGTCAGCAGGAGATAGAGCAGCGTCACACCGATAAGTACAGGCCAGTTGCCGCGCAAAAGGTCTTTCGCCTTGTACTTCAGTTCCACGCGCGGCAGTACGTGAGGCGGATAGAGATTTGACATAGATAAACTCCTTTCTGGGGTTTGTCTTTCTTTCGACAGATCCAGCGGCTTTTACAGATCAAACGCCGGGGAAGCTGCTGCTTTCCGGGAAATGATCGTGGTCACTCGTTGCCATAGTTGTCGGCATCTTCGAGGGTATAGCGGGCACGCAGACCGCCGACAAGACGCGGGCGGGAGAAGCTTGGGTTGGCGCGGGCTTCACCAATGCTGCGATGGGCCAGGCGCATCGGTACGGCAACGGGGCGCATATGCATCCCGATCATGGTCTCGCCGATGTCCAGCCCGTAGCCGGCCTGCACGCTCTCCACGAGCACAGGATTGGTAAAAGCGCGATAGGCGTGACTGGCCATGGAACCGCCTGCGTGCACATGGGGCACCGCACAGACCTCGGTGAGGCCGAAGCGGCGCATGGTCTCACGTTCCACCACAAGGCTGCGGTTCAGATGCTCGCAGCACTGAAAAGCGAGGTGCAGATGATATTCCTGGGCGAAACGGCGCAGCACTGGAAAAAGATGCGCGGCAACGTCAGGACTGCCGGCTTTGCCGATGCGCTTACCGCAGACTTCGCTGGTGCTGCAGCCGATGACAAAGATGTCATCGTCCTGGGGCGCCTGGCGTTCGACCATCTCCTGAAGGATGCTCTCCCGCTCCTGGGCGCTGTGATCGATCTCAAACATGATGATCCGTCCTTTCTTTTTCATTTATAATGGATAGCAATAAAAGCCGAGCGTGACCGCCCGGCTTTTTTCATGCCTCTGCATCAAAGATGACTGGTGCGAGCAGGCTTGTGATAGCAGCATTGCCGCCGGTCTCGATGACCATACTCTGGGCCGCGCTGTCCCAATCCACGACAAAACCGAGCAACTGTCCCAGATCGCGCAGTTTGAAATAGGTAAAGCCATTGATGTTATAGGCCTTTGGTACAACGTATTCTCCGTCACAGAGCACAGCCATGGTGTTCGGCACGGCGATGTCGTTGGTTGAAAGTTCGATCAGGGTCGGCGTTCCGGAAAGCGTGGTCCTGCTCTCGATGGTGATACGGCCATCTGCGTAGCCGACGTCAAATTCCGCCGGGGTGCCGCGAAGCATTGTCGCCAGGTCGCGCAGACGGAAATAGTTGTTGCCGGCGATGTTATAGCTGGCCGCTTTGGAATAATCGCCATCAATACACAGGGAATTGGTGCTGCGTCCGATGGCGAGCTGACGGCCGCCGGAATCCTCCGTCTGCACATCGCCGAGGTATTCCTCAAGGGTAAGGCCGCTGGATGTGATGGCCTGCGCCGCCTCTACGCCAACATAGCGGTAATGCCACGGCTCGTACTGGTAACCGGTGATGGCTTCCTTGCCCTGCGGATAACGCAGGATGAAACCATATTCGGCGCAGTGCTGCATCATCCACTGCACACCAGGAAACTGGTCAATGGATGTCTGCAGATTGTAGCCGCTGTGAGCGGCGTCGCCCACATCAAAGGCAAGGCCCGTCTGATGCTCGCTCTGACCGGCACGGGCCGAAAAGGTATTGGCCTTCTCCTCGCCATTGGCCGCAGCGTAGCTGGCAAAAAGACTCGCCTGCACGTCATAGCTGCGGTAACCGGAGAGCACATACATGCTGTTGCCCTGGGCGTTGGCTGCCGCCAGAAACGCCTCTGCCGCAGCCTGGGCTTCGCCCTGGAGGCTCGTGCTCTGGCCGGCGCCATTGGTATAGTCGGGCGCGTAATCCGATGGCAATGGGTGGTTCTTATTGACCAGGAGGATACCGCTGACAACGGTCAGGCCGTCGGCCTCCTGATGGCTGTCGTTATATGCCGGAGTGGTTGTGGTAACTTCCGGTTCTTTTTCTGGCTGTTCGGTCTGGTCTGGCGTCTCCTGGCCCTGTGCAGGGTCCCCGACGCCTGGTTCATCAACATGCCCGGCGTTCTCTGCGGCCAGCGACGGCACCAGACTCATCGACAAAAGGGCCGCAGAAAGGCAGAGTGCGACGGCTTTTGGATGTTTCTTCATAGTGATGATCATTCCCTTCTCCACTTGCGATGGCTGAAGCGTTTGTCTACTTCTGATTATAGCACCTTTCAAAAATAATGAAAGACTTGTTGCACAGCCGGACACAATTAAAGTAAAATAGAAACGAAATCTAAAAATCAACAAAGGAGTCTGTATCGATGGAAAAAATCAAAATGACCACGCCGCTCGTCGAAATGGACGGCGACGAAATGACACGCATCCTCTGGGCCTGGATCAAAGACAAACTGATCCTCCCTTATGTCGATCTCAAGACTGAATACTACGACCTCGGCCTCGAACACCGCGACGCTACTGGCGACCAGGTGACTGCAGACGCAGCCGAAGCCATCAAAAAATACGGTGTTGGCGTCAAATGTGCCACGATCACGCCAAACGCTGCCCGCGTTGAAGAATACAACCTCAAAGAGATGTGGAAGAGCCCGAACGGCACCATCCGTGCCCTTTTGGACGGCACTGTCTTCCGCGCACCGATCCTCGTTGATGGCATCCATCCATTCGTGCGCACCTGGAAAGCACCGATCACCGTCGCCCGTCATGCCTATGGCGACGTCTACAAGAACAGTGAACTGCGCGTTGACGGTCCAGCCAAAGCCAGCCTGAAAGTAGACTACGAAGACGGCCGCACGGAAGAAAAAGAGATCTTCACTTTCACCGAGCCTGGCGTCATCCAGGGCATGCACAACCGTGACGCTTCCATCGCCAGCTTCGCCAATGCTGTCTTCACCTACGCACTCGACACGAAACAGGATGTCTGGTTCGCGACCAAGGACACCATCTCCAAGATCTATGACCATCGTTTCAAAGACATCTTCCAGGAGATCTTCGACCGCGACTACAAGGACCGTTTCGAAGAAGCCGGCATCACCTACTTCTACACCCTCATCGATGACGCCGTAGCCCGCGTCGTGCGCAGCGAAGGCGGCTTCATCTGGGCCTGCAAGAACTACGACGGCGACGTCATGAGCGACCTTGTCGCCACTGCTTTCGGCAGCCTCGCCATGATGACCTCCGTGCTCGTGAGCCCACAGGGCTACTACGAATACGAAGCCGCTCACGGCACCGTACAGCGCCACTACTACAAACACCTCAAAGGCGAAACGACATCCACCAACTCTGTCGCCACCATCTTCGCCTGGAGCGGTGCATTGCGCAAGCGCGGCGAGATGGACGGCAACGATGCCCTGCAAAAGTACGCCGATGCTTTGGAGGCGGCCACCATCGAGACCATCGAAAGCGGCACCATGACCAAAGACCTCATGAGCCTCTCCACCATCGAGAACAAGCATGCTGTTACCAGCGAAGAATTCCTCGATGCCATCGCCGCTCGTCTTGACGCCAAGCTGGCGTAACCCCCTGCCTGAATGTCAAAGAGCGCGCCGCGTGATGCGGCGCGCTCTTTTCATTTGTATGTTTTGATCCGCAGCCGCCAAAGGCTGCATCTTTTTTATATCCACCGGACCATCATCGGCCAGTTTCCAGAGAAACGCTCAGGCCTCCAGATAATAATCGAAGCCGTAGCAGCTCTTCTCAAAGCCATAGTGCTCATAAAACGCGTGCGCGCCGGTGCGGGGCAGGCCGCTGTCGAGGACGATGCCTTTGCAGCCGCGGGCCCGGGCGAGATCACGTGCGTGATCCATGAGGGCGCGGCCATAGCCTTTGCCGCGTTCGCCTTCCCTGACGATGAGGCTCGAAAGATAGCAGGTCTGCCCGGAAAGCCAGAAGGTGTTAAAGAAGACACCGTGGCAGAAGCCGAGAGCATGCCCATCCTCATCCACGAGAAAGAAAGCGAAGCTCGCAGGGTCGGCGAGGACCTCCGCGTAGACATGCCTGATCTCCTCACGATCATAGGAATTGTAGGTCCACAGCTTTTCGATAAAGTCAAAGGCGGTATCAAAATCCGCCATCACTGCGTTCTGAAATCGCATGCCGCGCCTCCTCAATCCTGCGGTTCCTGCAGGCGCTTGTAATATTTGTCGTACTGATAGAGGGCGACGCATGGGTTGTGGCCGAGAACACGGTCTTTGGTGACAACGGAAGTGACGAGGGCATCGGAATATTTGATGAAGAGGCTGTCATGGCCAACGCACAGACCCATGATGAGATTGAGATCGGTATGAGCTTCATTCAAAGCCAGGGCCTGCAGCACAGGGTTGCACATATTGACGCCGACGGCTTCGCATTCCTTTGGGATGCCGATGGAGACCTTTGGATGCGCGCCCATCTTGCAAACGGCGCCGTAGACTTCAAAGCCATTGGTGCGCAGGATCTTTGCGAGGGTGCGCGATTCTTCAGCAAGGCCGGCGCAGGTGGCAATGCCGAGCTTCCTGGCGCCGATCTTGCGCGCAAACTGGATGACCTCTTCAACGCGGGTACGCTTGCCGTAGCCTTCGTACTCAACTTCGGCAGCGGAAACAGCGATACGGTTGTTCTCCGGCTCACGCAGGAGTGCCATCGCTTTCTCCTGGACTTCTTCCGGCACGTTGGTGGTGAGGCAGAAATCCGGATACTTACCTTCTTCACCGCGGCGGCAGTTGATAACATGACAATCGATACAGGATCTTGTGATCTTTGCTTCCTTCTCCATGAGAAGATCCCTTCCTTCTGATAAGATGCTTCTAGTATAGCACCAAGCAATGGGCACGACAAATGCCTTTAACCATATCTCCACACGAAAACACGCCGGCGGCCTTGCACCGCTGGCGTTTTTTTGTGATAATGAAGGTGACTATTTATGTAAATCCTCTGCAAAGGAGATGATCCTATGCAATGTCCATATTGCGGCGCCCCCGATCAGGAAGGGCATTTCTGCAAGAAATGCGGCAAGCCCCTCGACCAGGATGCCAGCGAGATGACGCGCATGATGCCGCCGCTGGAAGACTGGCGCCAGAACACAGACAGCGCGGACACCGAAAATGCTGATGCAGCGGAAGACTTCACCGCAGATGATATCTCTGCTGACGCATCCGACAGCGATAGCCTCGCAGACGGAGAAGCAGCAGCGGCCGAAAACGACCACGAAAGCGATGAAGACATCCCCGGAGACGGCGAAGCCCTGATGGACGCAGTCAGTGAAGATATCTTTGCCGGCGAAACGGAGCCAGCTATAGACGAAGGCAGCGAGGACACACCCGAAAAACCCGCTCTCCCGGCATTCCTCGTGGAAGACGATGACGCCGAAGATGAAGACCTGGAAGACGGCGACCTGAACCGGCGCCTGCGCAAGAAAGCACTCACCATCGTTTCCCTGGTGATCGGCATCGCTCTGGCGGCTGTCGCAGCGATCTACCTCTTCACCGATGTCTTTGACACCACCCCACCGGAAGACCCGTCTGCTCAGGTCAAAAATGCCGACACCATCGCCCCGGATACCAGCCTGGCTGAAGACACCATCGTCGGCCACTGGCGCAACTACAATACCGGCAGCGTCATTGAAAAGATCGGCACTGGCCAGTATCGTTGGAGCATCGGCGACCACGCTTATCCACTCGAGTTCCAGGAGAACAAATACATCTTTGAAGATGAGAACGGCAACACTTACACCTTCGTTCTCACCGACGCCGACCATATCCAGCTGGCCGCTTCCTCTGACGCCAATGGCGGCCTTATCACCAACCCAATCTTTGAATCCGGTTTCATCGCCGGACGTGTCGGTCAGGACGGCACCATGGCAAAGAGCATGAGCATCAACGCTGACGCCTTTAACATCATCGGCAAGACCTACGCCGAACTGGCTGGCACCTACGGTCCCGGCTCCCTGTCGGTGATCGGCGATGACCAGTACATCGTCTTCCGTGCCGAAGGCGGCAACTTTGCCGTCCGCTTTGAAGGCGAGACCGTGCCGCTCTCTGCCAAAGAGAGTGACAGTGTGCAGGTAGACCGGCTGCGGGCCGCCGGCGCTTCCCTGGAGAGTGACAGCACTTACAGCGTGAACCGCCTGACAAGCACCGATCCTGGCGTGACCTATCCGACTGTAGGCGATAACACCACCGATGACAGTTCGACGCCATCATCACCGACAACACCAAACACACCGACGACACCAACAACCCCTTCCACGAACGACGACACGACCACGACTGACGAGGAGGAGGACACTGAATACACGGTCGAGATCCCTGACATGCCGACCTTCCCATCCACCACAGCCACCGCCACCGGCGTGGTCTGGGCGGACCTCGGCTTTGTCGTCAGGAACGCCCCGGACACCCTGAGCGTTGAAGACCTTTCCGCCGTCCTCGGCATCGCTTTGGAGGTCGGTACTGCGCCGGCCAATGAGAGCGGCTTTAACTTCTTTGGTATGGCAGATGGTTATTTTGCCGGCACTTACACTTCCGGCGACCACACCTTCAACATCAGTGGCTACGGCAGCGCCAATCTCCAGCCGGATAAGACGATCCTCTTCATCCAGCAGGTCAGCTGAGACCATGCGGTCCTTCTCCCCGAGAAGGACCGTTTTTTGTCATTGGATTGTCGGTGGCCAAATGCAGGGACAATTTGTTACAATAAGATCAACATCTCTTAAAAAGGAGGCGCACCCATGCGAACACGCACATTGCATCTACTCCTCTTCACGCTGCTCTTCGCCATCTGCGGCATCCTGACTGCGCCACAGGCAGCAGAAGCGGCAGAAGCTTCGCCGAACCGCTCCCTCTTCACCACCAGTGCCAGCAGCACGACAGTGGTGCCTTACCAGAGCTTCAGCGTCACTATCGATCTGCGCGACGCCACCGGCAATGCTATGACGAGCCGCCCGGCGGGCAAGGTCTATATTTGGGCCAGCGACGAAAACGGCACGATCTCCGATGGCCTCGACCTTGTCGAGCTTTCTCTCGCTGACGGCGTCTACATGCACCAGACCAGCCGCCAGGGCGTCCTCATCATGGACGCCGGCGCCCTCATCCAGGCCCAGCATTTTAACCTTACGCTGGATGCCGCGGGCAGCTATGAGCTGCATGCCCTCTACCTTTCCAACGGCGCCATCGACCCAAACAATGTCAGTGACTACTGGCCTTTTGAACTCACCGGTTCTGCCGCTGCAGAGCGCCAGGTGACCGTGAACCCAACACCGGCTTCGGACGTGGCGATGATGGTCGTCTCAACAAAGATCCGCGGTATCGGTGTGGATTCATTCCTGGTCACCAGCCCGCGCGGACAGACCCTGGAGACCCCGATCTCCATTGACAACAGCGGTACCACTTCGACAGAAGTACAGCTGGCGCTCCTGCGTGACAATGGCCTCTCCGTCGGTGCCGATGTGCCTGTCTATATCAGCACCACCTCCAGCAACATCGCCGTCTCCAACGTGCTCGTGCGCACCAACGAAAATGGTGTCGCCCGCTTCTCCGTGAACGGGCTCGCCGGCAGCGGCACAACACTGCAGCTGCGGCTGGCCCTCTCGGACGCACCGGTGATCGTGCCCCTGGAAAAATACGAATACAAGCCTGAGCGCGTGCGCTTTGACATCGGCGCTAAAGCCATCGACGTTGACGGCCGAACCGTTGAGATCGACAGCCCTGCCATCGTGCGCAGCGGCCGCACCTATGTGCCATACCGTGCCATCGGCGAGCTCCTCGGCGCCCGCATCGAATATGACAGCGACGTGCGCACCATCACCACCTACTTCGACAACAGCGTACTGACCATGTCCGTCGGCTACGACCATTACGCCGTCGACGGCACCGTCTACGAGATGGATGCTGCCCCTTACATCAACGGCGATGGCCGCACCATGGTGCCGATCCGCTTCGTCGCAGAAGTCCTCGGCTATGACGTCCGCGCCGTCTCTGAAAACGGCCTCACAAAGTCCGTCATCTTCACCCGCCGCTAAATAAAAAAGAGAACGTTTTCCAAAGTTGTGGAAAACGTTCTCTTTTTTTGTCTGTCAGCAGAAACGTTCCGCCCATTTTTTGAGCTCGGCTGCACCTGCATGGGCAGCAAAACGCTTGCCTTCCCTGAGGTCAGCGCCCGGGCAGGAAGAGGCGAGGCTGGCAGCCGTCTGGCCCATGCTGCTGCCGCCGGAAGTCGCGAACGGTATGATGGTCTTGCCGCTCAGGTCGTACTGCTCCAGAAAAGTGTTGATGATGGTCGGTGCGATATACCACCAGATCGGAAAACCAACATAAATGGTCTTGTACTGATCCATGTTCCTCACCTTGCCGCGAATGGCCGGACGGGAAGCCTTGTCGGCCATCTCCCGGCTCGTGCGGCTCTGCTTGTCGTTCCAGTTGAGGTCGGCGGAAGTGTAAGGCACTTCCGGCACGATCTCGTAAAGGTCAGCGCCAATGGCGTCGGCCAATGTCTGCGCCACCCTGGCGGTCGTGCCAGTGGCAGAAAAATATGCGACTAATCGATTGCTCATCATGGTTTCCTCCTTTGATCTTGCGCCGGATCGACCGCCAGGAGCTTGCTGGTGGTCTCAAGGATCATCCCATGGGGGGTCAGGGCAGGCGCGGTGAAACCATTTGCTTCCATCGCCTTGTACTGTTTTTCCGTGGTCGCCGTATACGGATAGATACCGTACATGAACGGAAAGAACGAATAGAGAAAGGCCTGGCGCCCAGCCGCATCCAGCGGCGGTGTCATCCGCGCGAGCATACGTTCCAGCTGGTCAACGGTGCCGCAGAAGGCTTTCTTGAAGCCGATCAGCTGCTCAAGGCTGCTCTTTTCTTCGATCTCAAACATATTCATCGAGAGGATCTTCAGGAGTAGCACACGTTCACTCAGCGTATCGGCCAGGATCTCAGCCACCTGTGCGCGGTCGGGCACAGGGCATGCGGCCTGCGCCGCTGCCAGGGCCTCGCCCCAGCGGCTGAATTCGCGGCCGATCAAGGCCAGGAAGATCTCTTCTTTCGTCTGGAAATAGTTATAGATGGACGTGCGGGTAAAGGAAGTGACCTTACCGATCTCTTTGATCGTCACATCCTTGAACCCCATCGTCTCGTACAGCTTGGCACAGGCATCGATGATCTCCTCACGCCGTGCCTGCGTGAGGGCTTCAGAACCCTTTGGCATTGCCTGCCCTCCTTCCGGTGTATTGACACTGTGTCATTAACATGATAATACCACGAAGTACGCGATGCGTCAACCGCTGCTCAGCGTCTCAGACGGCGCACAGCCAGCATGAGCACCAAAGCCCCTGCCAGCATCACAGGTATACCTGGACCGGGGTTTGCGATCTCGCCGTCAGCCCAGAGCACAAGCGGCCCCGCCAGCGCCAGCAGGCCGCAGATCCCTGTAAATAGCGCCACTGCTGTACCCCGCGCCATCACACCCCAGCGGCTCGCCGCCGCAAGGATCATCGCCAGTGCCGCGAGCAATCCCAGGCCGCCCAGCCCCGGCGCATCGTCAAGCCCGCCCAGGACCAGGCAGGTTCCAGCAATAAACGCTGCTAGCACCAGCCAGCACACAAGCGCCACCTTTGATCGTGTGTGCATCTTTTCGCCTCCTCTTCGAGTTTGCTGCCATTATACCACATCTGAAAGAAAAAACCTGCCCCCGAAGGGACAGGTCCGTCGTTCAATCTTTGCGCAGCATCGCACTCAGGCCGAGCACCGCACCGAAGAGCACCCCGGCACAGGGCCAGACGATCCAGGTACGATGCCAATTCATCGTAAGAAAGCTCCAGAGCAGATAGAGCGCTGTGACAAGGCACCAATAGACAACAGTGATGGGCTCATTGCGCCGCTTTTCCAACTTCTTTTCACGGGAATATTCCCCTTCCTCCAGCAAGCGCTGATAACCGCCCTGGATGGTACAGGTCTGGACAATGATGTACACGCCGATGCTGACAACAAGAAGCGTCACACAGAATGCAGTGACGCCAAACATCGTTTCCGCCTCACCATCGAGCGCAGCACCAATGAAAAGCGGCACAGCCGCAAGGATCCCGATACCGACCATCAAACGCTGGCCGTGCTGCATCGCATAAGCATCTTTGCGTTTTTCGACAACACCGCGCACGCCATAAGCAAGTTCGACCGGCTGTTTTTCGAGAAACTCGTAGGCTTCGAGCTGACGGCCGTAGAGGATAAACTGTGCCACCCCGCAGGCGACGAAAAATAAGAGCACCGGCAAGCCGACCGCAGGTACGATCCACTCCGGCAGCAGAAAGCCACCCTCTTTGTCGGAAAGCCCGCCGAGCAGAAACAGCACGATCGGTGAAAGGATACAGAGCATCACACCGCGGGCAATGCGCGGCGCCGCCATCTGCACCATCGTCAGATACTGATAGGTCTCTTCCATCGTCATCATGCGCGCCGCTTCATCCGCTGGCGCCTGCACCTCCACCGGCGGCATCGCAGCCGCTTCCGGCGGCGCCGCTTCATCTTTGAGCAGGTAATCCGTGCTCACACCAAAGATCTCGCTGAGCTTAAGGATCTTGTCGAGGTCTGGTATCGATTGCCCGCTCTCCCACTTTGACACACTTTGGCGGGAGACACCGATCTGGTTGGCCAGTTCTTCCTGGGACCAGCCATTCTTTTTTCTCTGATCAGTGATCTTATCTGCGAGGATCATCGTAATCCCTCCTTTTTTGATATCGTCGTTTTCGTTCCTGATCGACGCCTTTATCTTAGCAAAAACCACAGGTGCCATCCACCAATCCGCCTTGGAAATCTGTCAACCAGCAGTTGCATCCCCTTCGCAGCGCGGAAAACCGGCCTCATTTTTTCTCTCTCCATTATGCCCTTGCGAGTCTCGCCTTGCAAGCGACATTTCTGTAAAGTCATCGCCCGCTTCTCACACCCGATCGTGCCTCTCTCAGGAAACACTGCTTTTGCATAAGAAAAGCCGCCCTTCCTCCGGCAGGAACGAGCGGCCAAGGGATCCATCGCCGTTTTCTTTTTTGAACATTAAACAGCGATCCCCGCTTCAATCGGATCATTCAATAAAGCCGTGGCATAGCTTTGGTCATTTGATCCCGAAGCGATTCGACAGGGATATTAAACTCAAAGAAGTGAGGCCGCATTCTCAGAAATGGGGCCTCACTCCCTGATAACCAGTAACGTTTTTTATATTAACATCTGCCAAAATCATACACATTATCTTTTAACATACAGCATATATGAGTAAGTGAATATTATTATATGCCTTTGTCTGTGTATTTTACGCGAATTATTTAAAAATTTTTTAAAATGACAGCTATTGCAGCTCAGTATGAGCACTACTATTTTCCTGTATCCGGATCATTGATCTGCTGACAGCGCGATACCTGTCCAGGCAGTTTTTCGGGACATTTATATCACCTCGATGCGCAGGCACAAAAAAAGATCAGCCCCGGGGAGGGGCTGATCTTTTCATTCGCGGTACCCTTGCACAGGGCATAGAGTCGGCGAATCTTTTCGCGGCCGGCTGTTCTGGCAGCAAGTGAAGAGCCGGCAGTCGATATGGTTGTTACAAATATCATTATAGCGTTGGCCGAAGGCCATGTCAAAGTTTTCTGAAAAGACTGTAAGAGCCTGCAAAGCGCGCTACGAACGCAAAAACGGACATTTCAGAAGAAATGTCCGTGTATCGCATTCTTTTATCCTATCCATTACCGGAAATGGGGCTCAGAGATAGAGCTCTGGTTCTTTGCGCACGCTGCACACGTCTCTGAGGTGCCCGGTGATGGCGGCGCGGGCTTCCGGCGCAATGTCGCGGACCTGCACCGGACAGACGCTGACGCAGCACATGCAGGAGATGCAGCGCGATGCATCGGCGGTCTCTATGTGATCGGGATCGATAGCGCCATTCGGGCAGAAATCAGCACATTTGCCGCAATGGATGCAGGAAGCGTCCGCCTGCGGCACGTTGCCGCCTGGCGGCAGTTCTTTGTATGGGCGCTGGCCCGGCAGATCCGGCTGGCTGGTCTCGCCGCGCGCAAGCTTGGCGGCGATCTCGGCGGCAAAGCCGCGCAGCACAGTGTCATCAGAAACATCCGGACGCCCTTGTGCATACTGACGCACGATAGAATGCTCGGCTACTGCAGCCACACCAGCTACGACCTGGAACCCGCTCGCCGCTGCCAGATCGGCAAGCTCGACGAGCTCATCATCATAGGCACGGTTGCCGTATACAGCGACGACCACAGCACGGGCACCATGCCCTGCCACCGCGCCCAGGCGCTCAGCGGCGAGCACAGGCACGCGCCCATAATAGCAAGGCATCGCGATGATGGCAACGTCCTCTGCCGAAAGCGCGACTTCCTCATGGTCGGCATAGAAACCCGTCAAATCGATGCGGAAAGGCTCCGGGTCCAAAGCTCGCCCCAACATGTCCGCCACGGCGCGGGTCCCGCCGGTGGGGCTGAATATGATCTCTTTAACATTCATGAATGATCCTCCTCTTCTCACTCTGCCACCCAGGACACGTGATAGAACGTATCTTCCGGGATCCGCACCCCGTCCAGCGGCAGATGAACAAAACGACCGCGCAGACCCAGTGTTTGCGCCGTCAGATGAAAATGACAGATGCCAATGCCGAGGTCGATGTGCTTCATGCGTACCTGAGCCTCGCCAAGGCTGCCTTTATGGGTCTCGTAGAAATAGAACACATTGCCGCGTCTGACCACGCGCCAAGGCTGGCCGTTCGCAGATGACGGCGCCAAACGCAGCATCTCCAGCGGCAGCGCATAGTCGCCGGCCGCTGCCTCTGAGAGCTGCACCTGGAAGCCGTCCTCGGTGAAAAGGTCGCGCCAGAGCTCGCGCTCATCGGCCTTTGTCATGCGGCGCATCATCTTTTCCGCTGTCGATGGGCGGCGTGCCGCATGGCCGAACGGCAGCACCACCGGAAACCAGTCATCCCGCCGCACGCCCATGGCCCGGGCGAAGCCATCGCGCTTAAAAGTGCCGCCCAGCCAGACCGAATCCAGTCCCTGGGCCGCCAGTCCCAGCACCACGCTCTCCAACTGATAGCCCAGTGCCAGCGGGGCCATTGGCTGCCAGGCGCAGGAAGCACCGATGTAGGCACGCGCGTCCCGCACCACACCCATCGTGCTGAGCTTCTCCCGCGTCTCTCCTGCTTCCAGGAGCGTGAGCCGCACCGATGCCCCAAAAGGATTATCCGCCGCCGCGATCAGCGCCTCCGCATAGGTGCGGTCTGACGGCGAGAGTGGCTGACCGTCGTAGGTACGCACGCTACGGCGCGTCCTGATCACCGTCGTGATGTCCTGTTGATCCAATCGTTCCACCTTCCCTCGTATCTGTGAATAAACTTCTCCTAAAAGCTTACCATCTCTGTTCAACTGCGTCAATCAGGCGTTGCCAGACTGCGCCCGGGAGGGTACAATAAAGTGAACACACGCGAAAGGAGTTCAATTTAATATGAAACGCACCTTCCTTCTCCCCCTCACCACGCTCCTGCTCCTCTTCTGCACAGCCTGCGCCAGTCAGGACAGCGCGCCCGCCCAAAATTATGACATTGCACCCGCCGGCCAGTGGAGCGATGGCACCTATCAGGCATCATCAGCCGCTTACGGCGGTGATCTCGCCGTAAGCGTGACCATCCAAAGCGGCCGTCTCGCCAGCATTGACGCAGATGCGCCCAACGAAACCCCAGACCGCGGCGGCGCTGCCATCGAGCAGATGATCCCCGCCATGCTCGATGCACAGAGTGTCGAGGTAGACGGCGTCAGCGGTGCCACTGAGACCGCCGACGCCCTGCGCGACGCTGTTGCCCAATGTCTGGAAGCCGCTTCCCAGGGCAGCGACGACCTTTCAGACGAATAAAAAACGACACGCCATCCTGCACAGGACGGCGTGTCGTTTTTTACAAAGAAAACTCTATCTTAGCAAAATGCTAGGATAGAGTTTATCTGTAATGTGAAACGACAGCTGCTGGAGCTGTCGTTTCTTTATGTCATTATTTTTCCAAATAACGCTGCAGCACGCTGGCTACTTCTGCTCTGGTTGTGGTGCCCTGTGGCTGCAAGGTGCTGTCCTCATAGCCGCCAAGCAAGCCACTGCCAACTGCCCATTCAACAGACTCTTTCGCCCAGTCGCTGACGCTTGCGGCGTCGGTGAAGGTGCTGAGGCTGCCGCTGGCGCTCACGTCAAGGCCTTTGTAAGCTGCGTAATTGCGCAGGATGGCGGCCATTTGTTCGCGGGTGATAGCGGCGTTTGGCTGGAAGGTGCCATCGTCAAAGCCGTTGACCACGCCCACCGATGCTGCCCAGTTCACAGCCTGGGCGTACCAGTCGCCCTCGGCTACGTCGGTGAAATCACCGGCGCTGGCTTGCGGGCTGCCTTCCAGGCGATGGAGCACAGCCACGAGCATGGCGCGGCTGAGGCTGGTGTTTGGCTCGAAGGTGGTGGCCGAGGTGCCGGTCATCAGGCCGTTCTCGTACACAAAGCAAACTGGGTCGTAGAACCAATCGCCTGGGTGAACATCGATGAACGGCAAGGTCACGATGTCTTTTGTGAACGTCGCCTTTACCGTCACCTTCGACGCTGGCATTTTGAACGTGTACGTGCCGTCGCCATTATTGGTGAGTGCCACGTCATTGCCGTTCTTATCCGTAACGGTCAGCGCGGCAAGTTCGTACCCTTCGTCCGGTGTCACCGTCAAAGTCACGATGCGCCCGCTGCTCGCCCATTTTGGCGATGCGGTCACCGTGCCATGCGTCGACTCAATGACGTCGATCATATAACTGCTGCTGCCAGAAGGGATAGCCGTCCAGTGCGCGTACAGCGTGGTGTTTTTGTCGTACACTGTCTCTGCGGTGACCGCCGTGCCACCGCTTTGCTCCGTGAACCAGCCATCGAAGGTGTATCCGCCGCGCTTTGGTGTTGGCAGCGTGCTTAGCTTGCCAGCTGTGTCGGTGTACATGCTTGTTGTGTCACATTGTCCGCCATTGGCATCAAAGGTGATTTCATACCCGATGTCAGCGCCGCAAACGCTGCATTTATCCCCCGGATTGCCCGTGTGCGCTGCGTAGCCTGGCATTTCCGACGGCATCAGCGGACAGTCATTTTCTGTGCAGGCGTGCCAATGATGCAGCGGCTCTGTGGTCCAGGTCTCTTCATTCTGATAACTGTGCATGTGTGCCGTTGGTTTAAAGACAATAGAAACTCTGATGGTATTTTTTAAATTTGGATCAGGTGCCGTGGAAAACTGTGTCACCGTTCCAGGCGTAAAGCCAGGTGTATTGACCTGAATCTCCTCTGCAAAAGAATAGTAGTCATTGGCTGTAAGAGGAACAACCACCGTATAGACTTCGTTTTGCATAAAGTTATCACCTTCATGTACCAGTTTCCAGTCGCTGTCGCGCCACTCCACGGTCGCTGTGCTGTCGCCAAGATCAGCAGCCACCAATCCATGATAATTGGCGTCCTCAGGCACCTCCACATACGTTACAGGATCTTCGCCAGAAACCGGCGCCTTCAGATTGGAAATCGTGACTTCGCTGATTGGCGTTCCGAGCACGGTGAAAGAATACGTTGCTATGGCGTCGGCGTAGGTGTCGTCACCCGCTTTCGTGGCGGTAATGGTCACCAGACCCACACCATGGATGGTAACCGTTCCGCGCTCGTCAACAGTGGCAATGTTCTCATCGCTCGTCGACCAAGTCACTGCACCATTGGGCAGACCACCGCTCACTGTTAATGTGAATGGCTCCTGTGTTTCATAGATCGGTTCGCTTGGTTGACCAGTGATGGTCAGTTCGCCCTGACTCTGCTTTGGTACCCTTGCTAACGTAGGTGCAGGCTCCTGCTTGTTAGCCGTCAGCACCGGCAGATTCCCCGTAGTTTCAGGAGCATTTGCGGCTTTTTCCCATATCTCTGCAGAAAAGCCAGAAAGATTGGTCGCCCAGGTGTCATTTTCGGTCATATCATTGGCCGTCTTGACTGCGCCAGCACCCGCCGCGCCGCTGCCAGACCAATAGTAGCAATCCGTGACCGAAGAAGGATTATCGATGGTCCCAACAATGGCACCAACGTTGTTGCCAGTTTTTTTGATCTCTCCGGCGTTATAGCACTTCTCGACAGAAGAATTCTCTGCCCGTCCAATCAAGCCGCCGATGTAGCTATCAGAGGACGACGCAGCATTGGATATTGTGCCAACATTGTAGCTGTTTTTCAGGGTTAGTGTATTCGAATCGCCAACCAAACCGCCAACAACAGCGTTGTATTGTGCGCTGGTCACCCTGCAGGCACCGGCATTATAACATTTCTCAAGCGTACCAACGCTTATAATGCCCCCAATAAGCCCGCCCACATACGCATAATATTTGTCACTGCCTGACACGGCGCCTTGATTGCTGCATTGTTTTATCGATAGATCTTTCGTTTCCATACGTCCTAAGATACCGCCGGTATATGTTAATGTTGGATATTGTCCAACGCTGGAATTGGTCACAGTTCCGCTGTTGTGACAGTCTGTAATCGTGGTGCTCTGATTACTATACCCCACAATGCCGCCCATGTTTTCGGAATTTCCACTGGTTAGCGCAGCGGTGTTTGTACAGCCGGTGATTGCTGCAGTGGCCGCACCATTTATTCGCCCGACAATGCCGCCGAGATTGGTCGCAAAACTGGATGGCGTGATTGCGCCATTATTAACACAATTCTTCACCTCTAAGCTTCCTTTGATCTCGCTGTATCCTACAATACCGCCGACCGCCGTGTAGGAACCTGGCCGAAGCTCTGCCTCATTGGTGCAATGTAATATTGTTACATCCTTGGCAGACGTACCATAACTGTACCCGACAATGCCGCCCATGTAAGTGCCATTGCCATAAATCGTGCCAGCGGCCTGACAATTTTCTATGGTCACCTGAGAATAGGTATCGCCGACGATGCCCCCAAAGTAATTATAGTTACTGGAACTGCTATTTCCTGTAGCAATCGTCCCATCAAACGAACATTCTTTAATCGTCGTGGCGTCATAAGCATAACCAACGATGCCGCCAACCTTTATGTTCGAACCACTAGCAACAGAAATGTACCCTGTGCTAATTCTGATGTTCTTAATAATGGCGGAGTTTGCAGTTGAAAACAAACCAGCTTTTCCATTTGCATCGAGAATGGTCATCCCAGTGATGGTCGTTCCGTTCTCAGAATTTCCATCAAAAGTGCCTTTGAAATACTCATCAACGTTACTGGAGTTTCCAATCGGCGTCCATAAATGTGTCGAAAGGTCAAACTCTGTGTTTTCTTTCAGCGTAATGGTTTTGCCTGCAAAGTTATTACCACCATTGACAAGAACGGCCAGACCGGCCAGGTCTGCAGCATCATTCAACGTAAATACAGTGGCATTTTGATTGTTATCGTACCATGACGTATCGTAATTACCTGAGTCCGTCCACGTTCCGTTCTCCACCGTAGGATTTTCAGGTGCAGATGGCGGCGTCCATGGTTCTATAGTCGAATCCCCCGCCGATGCGCTCGCCGGCACCAGGCTGATAAGCAGTGCGATGATACAGAGCAGGCTGCACGCTTTTCGTTGTAAATGTTTCATAATTGTTTCCTCCTTTTATGTCATCGTGTGTCGTCGTTGGTCATCATCAATAGATCAGCGGCTGGCGTCCATTCCCCCTTTCTCTGGCGCAGCAGCGGGTGCGCGCGGCAGGCGGCGCTGCGAGGTCGCGGGCCTCGGCGGAGCGCCCTGGGAGGGGTGGCCGCAGGTGCCGAGCAGGCCCTGGGGCTGCCGGCGATAGTGGCGGCAGCTGCCGCAGTCGCGGCAGCCGCTGTCGTCGAGGGCAGCGTGGGCGCAGGCGTCCTCGATGGTTAAAAAGATGGGTGCCCCTGCGGCGTGTAGATTGGGGACTATTCTAAAAAATGGGGCGTCATATTCTATGTTTTCTTTAGCGTGTTCGTCCCACTGCAGGGAAAGTTCTATCATTTTCCCCTCCAATTCATCGTGATGGACTTTGTTCATGGGCACCTCCCGCATGCCAATCTTCACTTCCAGTTTTTTCAGCGATGAACGCTCGCAGGGAAGTGCGGATCGCATTTAACTGTAACTGCAAATAGTCTTCGTCTTCAAACAGCGCATAATGAACGCAGGCTCGAACGAAGACATAGGTCATGCCCTGGATAAAATCTGCGGGCATTCCCAGTTTGCCGGACAGCTGTTCGGCATATGTGTGATACCTCACGTTGACTCCTTTGAAAAATTCTTTGCCGTGTTCCCGGTACTTTGGACTTGCATAGACTTGATACATAAAGCGGTATTTTGCTCCGTGTAGTTTTGCGGTGAGATGAGGCATTTCCCTTAAAAAACGCTCGATGTCTTCAAAACTGGTGGGGGCCTGTGCCATAAAGTCGTTCTCGACCTTTGCCATACAATGGGCGGTGGCCTCGATGATCAGATTATCCTTACTGGTAAAATAATAAAGTAGGTTTCCATTGGTAACGCCACAGGCATCGGCGAGCATTTTCAAGCTGGTGTTTTCTAAGCCGTTTTCACAAAAGGTATCATAGCATTTTTCTAAAAATGCTGTGCGTTTTTCGGGGATCCCTTTTTCTTGCACCATCATTCACCTCCTTGAATATTGATTGACTAGGCAGTCAATTGTGTGAGAAAAAATTTTTGCGTCACCGCTCAGGCAACACAAAAGGCATGCTTACGTTTTAATGATCAGCGTTAGCTGCTTGTTACCATCATCAAAACGCCTTTTATATAAAATATCATAGAGAAGAGATTCTTTCAAGATTGATGAGTATTCGTATGCGCAAAATTTCAAATATTTTAGGAACATTTGAAAGCAGACAAAAGTTCAGCGATGTAGATATAGTTTGAGCGATGGCTTTTTTCATTAAAAATAGGAGGAGGGAAGCCGCTGCATAGAATGTCCGTTGTCTTAGGAAGGGGAGCTGTGGCATTTGCAAAGTGGCAAAGCAAGAAAGTCTTAATTTTGGCGCTGGACAATGGCATTACCCTGCAGGTCATTTGCTTTAGTTATAAAAACAGTAGACAACTTGGCGTAGAACACAATGTACAAATGCGCTGCTTGGCTCTAGCTGGGCTGCAAAGATGTGCGGCGCCAGTTGTTCGTAACATTGTTTTGACCATGGTCCAACCACGTGTGCACTTTATTGACAGACGACGCTGCGACAGCGAGGATCTTGTCAACTGGGCTGAGGCTGTTCTTCGCCCAGCAGCTCAGTTGGCGGCCGCAGGGAAGGGGCCGCGTAATGCTGGAAACCATTGCACATTATGCAAAGAGAGAGGCGAGTGCGAAATATATATTTTGATGAGAGCGAAAAAGCAAGCGCTGGAGCGGATGGTTGGCAGAAATATGTCTGTGGAAGAGATTAATACCTTCCTAGGAAGTACAGATGCAGGAGATTGAAAGCAGGCTCACGGCAATGCAGATGACGGTAGGCGGTTATATTGAAACGATCTACCCCTGGTGGGACGAGGTTGCGTTAGTTTGTAACGATGCGGGAAGATCATTGGATTGCCGCTGAATCGTCCGGTCTTTGATGATCACGGTGTGTTGGTAGATTTCATCGCGGGAACGTTTTTCATCTGCGGTGCACCGATGGACAGTGGTACCTTTACTGATCTGCCAGAAGATCTGATCGAGCATTACACGAGAATGTTTCAGCTTTAATTGAAGATGGGAGGAAACGATCATGAAATATCTGAACGACAATATCCGCACGTTGGAAGAACTCAAGAAGGCTTATCACCAACTGTGTCTGAAACTCCATCCCGACGTTGGCGGCAGCAATGACGAGATGAAGATCTTGAACGTAGAGTATGAACAGCTATTCGAGCGGGTGAAGAATATCCACGTTAATAAGGATGGTGAAACGTACGAAAAGGAAACACAGGAAACGCCACAGGAATTTCAGTGGTTGATCGCTGAACTCTTGAAGCTGGATGGCATAGAGATCGAGATCATAGGGTGCTTTGTATGGATCACTGGCGATACCAAACCACACAAGGAGCGCTTGAAAGCCCTAGGCTTCCGCTGGCATTCAAAAAAACGTTGTTGGTATAAATCGCCAGACGGCTACCGCCGCTGGGGAAAGGGTGAATACACTATGGACGAGATTCGCGGAATGTATTCCAGCATGAAGATCCACAAGGAGCAACAGCAGCGAGAGAAAGATAAGCACCTGGCGCTCACGTAATAAAAATCGAAGGGATATGCCCACACGTATAGAGCATATCCCTTCAAAATTTTCCAGCCTTCGGCTGGGATGTGTTTTATTTTCTATTAAATATGCTGTCCGATTTATACCCGTTTTCTATATAAACCATGGTGATTGCAATACCAGTACAGCCAACCATGACCACGGCGAAAGAACCGCGCTTCGGCGTTGCCTTCGGGGTAGAGCTTGACGATCTCAAAGCGGCTGCCGGTGGCATAAGCCATAAACGAAATGTAGTGTTCTTTGGTCATAGGGTGATCGAGGGAGACATAATATTCGTATTCGATCTCCTCGATCGCGGCATCATGGGCAGGGTCAGCTTCTTCGACCTCCAGCGGCGGCAGCGTGATGCCGCAGCAGGAGACCATGGCTTCGCCGGCGGCCTGCAGAACATTGCCGCACAGAGGGCAGACATAGAGATGGCTCTTGAGCATATTGCCGGCACGATTGGCGTTGATGATCTGCTCTCCGGCAAGGAGCTCGGCCACAGAGACCTGCAGGGCCTGCGCAAGGGGTGCCAGAAGCGAGATATCGGGCAGACCGCGGCCGGTCTCCCATTTCGAGATGGTCTTGTCACTCACAGAGAGTGTCTCTGCCAGCTGAGCCTGTGTCAGGTGCCGGCCTTCGCGGAGGGCGCGGATGGATGCGCCGGTGATGTAATGGTTCATGATTCGTTGCTCCTTTCCTGATGGCTCCAGCATAACAGAAGCGCAGATATGGGACAACCTACGCAGCGTAGAGCTCAGGCTTCAGTGAGGAGCCTGGACCATTCATCTTCTTTAAACCCGGGGCAGATGACGTTGTCAGCGATGAGGAGCGGCCGCTTGACAAGCATACCGTCTGTAGCGAGAAGGTCGAGCTGAGCGTCTTCACTCATCTCGGGGAGTTTGTCCTTGAGGTGCAGTTCTTTATAGCGATTGCCGCTGGTGTTAAAGAAACGCTTCAGCGGCAGTCCGCTGGCAGCGTGCCATCGCGCGAGCTCATCGCGGGTCGGACGCTCGTCAACGATGGGACGGCCATCATAATCGATACCATGGTCATCGAGCCACTGCAGGGCTTTTCTGCAAGTGGAGCATTTGGCGTAATAGAGCACGAGAGGTTTCATTATTGAGGGCTCCTTTCCGGGGGTGTGGTTTTTTATCCAGTATAGCATGGGTGCAAAGCGCCGCAAACGCCTTTTACATCCGCAGCGCAAAAAAAGCCGCCCTACTGCAGGCGGACCTGCAGTGAAGCGGCAAAGCACACTCAGAGCACCAGGGATGGGGCGCTGTAAACGCGGGCGGCGAGCTCCTGATTGAGCAGGTAAAGGCTCTTTGGATCGTCACCGTAAAGGGCATATTTCTTGACAAGGCTGTCGGCGTTTTTCTCTTCCTCTCCCTGTTCCTTGACAAACCAATCGAGGAACTGCATGGTGCGGAAGTCTTTGACACTGTAGGCAGCGTCGTAGATGGTATTGATCAAACCGGTGACATAGCGTTCGTGGTCAGCGGCAACGCTGAGAGGATCACCTGGGGTCTGGTAGGTGTGAGCCGGCTTGTCGATGGCCTCGAGGGTCACGGGCACGCTGTTGTTCTGCAGATACTGCAGGAAGAGCATGGCGTGGTCGCGTTCTTCCTGGGCCTGAATGGTGTACCAGTTGGCAAAACCATCAAGGTCCTGGTCACTGTAATAGTTGGCGATGTCGAGGTAAAGATAAGCGCTGTAGAATTCCTTATTGATCTGTTCGTTGAGCAGAGCGGCTACTTTCTGATCCATAAACAATCATCCTTTCAGAGAATAACAAAGAAGGGCAGGAACTGCTCCTGCCCTTACGGGGTGTTCGTTGATCGTGATCAACCAAAGTATCTGTCATAGAGGCCCTTGAACGCTTTGCCGTGGCGGGCTTCGTCACGAGCCATTTCATGAACGGTGTCATGGACAGCGTCGAGGTTGAGGGCTTTGGCGCGCTTAGCGAGGTCAGTCTTGCCGGCAGTCGCACCGTTTTCAGCTTCGATGCGCATTTCCAGGTTCTTCTTGGTGGAGTCGGTCAGGACATCACCGAGGAGTTCTGCAAACTTTGCAGCATGTTCAGCTTCTTCGTAAGCAGCCTTTTCCCAGTAGAGACCGATTTCTGGATAACCTTCACGATGTGCCACGCGAGCCATAGCGAGGTACATGCCAACTTCGGTGCATTCGCCAGTGAAGTTTGCTTCGAGGTCAGCGCGGATGTCTGCTGGAACATCGTGTGCAACACCTACAACGTGTTCTGCTGCCCAGGTCAGATCGCCGGACTGTTCAACAAACTTTTCTGCTGGTGCGCCGCACTGTGGGCATTTTTCTGGTGCTGCTTCACCTTCGTAAACATAACCGCATACACTGCAAACCCATTTTGCCATAATTACATTCTCCTATTCTCTGGTAAATTTTCGCAAGTTACAATCAAACATCTACATGTTTTATTATACGCATTTAAGTCCTGTCTCTCAAGGGGATTTCCTTGATGATTTTATTATAAAATACATGACCTGCTTTGTCAAGTTAAGTTTATAATAAATCTGCGTTTTTTCTAAAAAAATCCTTCCAGGAGGGCTGGCACGGCAGTCAGTTCCGCCACCTCGGCATCGGGCTGCCACGGCGTGGTGTTGGCGAGGCCGCGCGGGTTGTACCAGATGGTGCCGATGCCAGCCTGGATACCACCCGCGATATCGGAGCCGAGACCATCGCCGATGATCACAGCCTCATTACGCGAGAAGCCATCGATAACAGCAAAGCAGGCATCGAAAAAGGCACGGTGAGGCTTGACTGCGCCAAAGTCACTGGAGATGAAGCATTTTTCGAAGTACGGTGCGATGCCGGCATGATCGATACGCGCGACCTGCACGCTTGCCATGCCATTGGTCACGAGAAAAAGCCTGTAGACGCCCGAAAGTGCATCGAGGAGCGCCTGGGCGCCGGGCATGAAATGACAGGCGCTGGCAAGCATGCGCTCATAGGTGTCCGAGAGCACATGTGCGTCAGCGCAGATACCGAGGCTGTCGATGAGCAGCGCAAAACGCCGCACGCCGACCTCATCGATGGAAACTTCCCCCTGTTCGAGCAACGCCCACTGCGCAAGGTTGATACGCTGGTAAGTGCTGATCACCTGTGGCGTCGGCGTGATGCCGCAGGCGGCAAGAGCGGGACCGAGGACTTCCTCCTCAGCGGCGTAGAAATCCAGGATGGTGTTATCAAGGTCAATGAAAATGTACTTGATCATGGCAGTCCTTTCTTTTCAGCAAAAAACGCGGCCGCCGTCCGCAGGGACGGCAGCCGCGCCGCTGCTATCGTTCTCTGGTCTTTATCTAGAGGATCGGCACATCTGCTGCCCCATCCCTTGGGAAGAGATGGATGACATCATTGCGATCGAGATTGACAAGGATAGACAGGGTGATCGGGATGCCAAAGAGTCCGATGATCCCAAAGAGTTTGAGCCCGATGAACATCCCCACAAGAGTAACGAGGGGATGCAGCCCGATCTGTTT
Source organism: uncultured Peptococcaceae bacterium (assembly GCA_958451915.1). Classification (GTDB taxonomy): domain Bacteria; phylum Bacillota; class Peptococcia; order Peptococcales; family Peptococcaceae; genus UMGS1590. The sequence goes on along the minus strand of CAUDRX010000001.1, from coordinate 23,514 downwards.
GCCGACGATGCGCGGCTCGATGATATTGCGCACAACGACGATGAAAACATAGAGGAAGAGCAGCCCAAATGCCAGCCCTAAGTTGCCGAGCACAGCAACGATGATCGCCCAGGGAATGAGGATACCGCCGGTACCAAGGATCGGCAGAATGTCGAAAACGGCAACACAAAGCCCAATGAGGAAGGCGTTCGGGATGCCCAGGATGGTGAAACCGATCGAGAGCTCTAAAAAGGTGATCGCAAAGATCAGGGAATAGGATTTGATATATTTCACAAGGATGTTCTTTGCATAGACGACAGTGGTCTGAACAGCGCCGCGGCGGCCGGACGGGACAAGCTTGAACGCCTGGCCGACGAGGCCATCAAAATCGGCGATCATAAAGAACGTCGAGATGATGGTGATGAGCACGCCGATGAAAAGCCCTGGCAGCGCTGTCAGGGTATCGGTGAGAAAACCGACGGCACGCATGGAATATTCGGTGATGTAGACGCGCATGTTCTGCATGGTCTCATTGAAGATGCTGTTGATCTCCTGAGCCAGGCTTGGATCGATCTCATGAGCCATCTCCTGGATGCGGTCGTAGAGCATCCACAGCGCCGGCGCGATCTGCGTCTCAAAGAGCGCCGGCACGCGCGCGATGAGGTCACCGACTTTCTGTGTCAGCTGCCAGCCAAAATTGACCAGGAGATAAGCCACTAATATATAGAACAACGTACAGATCGCAATGGCAAATGGTTTCTTGAGCCGCGGCTCCTTTCTGCCCACGATCCGGATCAGCGGGTTCAGCGTCATGGTCACGATGAGGCCGATGATAAATGGCGCCAGCACCGGCAGGAGGTACTTGCAGACGACGAACAGGAGGCCAACGATGATCGCATAAAAGATGACGTTGGCGATGAACCGCTCTTTCTTTTGATACCCGTCCAATTGGGTCTCATCCTTTCTTCTCATAATGGCGGCACCGGTTTGCTTAGCCGGAACCGTTGTTACATGATATCATAGCATATCTGTGCCAAACTTTCCATCAATAAACATCCAAAAGTTTACGCAGGCGCAAAAAATCCCCGTCCTTTCCAGCGCCGATGGAAAGAACGGGGCATGCATCACTTCTGCCATTCCCGCCGGGCCACACGGAAAAACTTCGCCATCAGCGGCACATAGGTGACAATGAAGGTACGACGCGCCCAGCGGCGGGCCCGTGGCAGGCTGCGCAGCGGCAGATGGCTGGCTGTGAGGATGCCCATGGAAAACAGGCAGAACTTCACAAGGGCCAGATCTTTCCAGTCGCTCTCACGCAGATAGGCATTACCGAGTCCAAAGAGATCAGGCATGGTCTTTACTCCTTTCAAAATGCGATCTATACTGTTGCTGTACCTTCATTATATCCCCGCCTGCGCGAAGGGACAAATGCTATCACACCCTGCAAGGAGGTTTTTTCATGGACCCTCAGACCCACGATCTCATCACGGCTCTGCGCCACCGCCTGCACGCCCACCCCGAACGCTCCGGCGAAGAAAAATGGACCAAAGCCACGCTCATAGACTTTCTCCAGGCCCATACCCGGCTCAAGGTGGTCGACTGCGGGGCATGGGCTTACGCCGTTTATCACAGTCTGTCACCGACACGCGAAGCGATCGCCTTTCGTGCCGACTTTGACGCGCTGCCGATCGCAGACGGACGCAGCGACCTTCCCTATCAGTCAGTGCGCCCGAACCTCAGCCACGCCTGCGGCCACGACGGCCACGCAGCGGCGCTCTGCGGGCTGGCGCTGTATCTGGAAGCCACTGGCGCTGATCGTGATGTCTATCTGATCTTCCAGCACGCCGAAGAAACCGGCGCCGGCGGCCAGACCTGTGCCGCTTTTCTCAAGACGGTGCCGGTGCACCGTGTCTACGCCATGCACAACATGAGCGGTTTTCCAGAAAACAGCGTGGTCGTGCGCGATGGTCTCAGTCAATGTGCCTCGGAAGGGGTGACGTTCCATTTCCAGGGCGCACGCTGCCACGCCAGCCAGCCCGAAGACGGGCGCAACCCGGCGCTTGCCATCGCTGCGCTGATCACCGCCAGCGAGCGCCTGATCAAAGAGACCACCTGGCCAGGGCTCGTGCTCGCCACCGTTGTCGGTGCCAGGATCGGCCAGGGAGATTTCGGCATCGCCGCCGGCGAAGGACAGCTCTCGCTGACCCTGCGTGCCGAAGAGGAATCAGCGCTCAAACAGCTGGAAGCGCTGCTCGCCGCAGAAGCCGAACGTCAGGCCGAAACCTGGGGGCTCAAGTGGCAGATGGACCGCTGCGACATCTTCCCGGAAACCCGAAACGACCCCTCCGCTGCTGCCGTCATACGAAAAGCAGCGGCCGCTCTGGACCTCGAAACGCTGGAACCTGAAACGCCATGGCGCGCTTCAGAGGATTTCGGCTGGTACACCAAGGTCTGCCCGGGCGCCATCTTCTACATCGGCAACGGCCTCGACCACGCACCGCTGCACACCCCCGACTATGATTTCAATGACCGCATCCTCAGCACGATCGTGGCAATGTTCGGGAAGATCATACAGCTCACCCCTTAAAAAGAGGGGTTGCATTCCGGAGATCAAAAGCGTACAATGCTTCCTATACACAGACTGAACATTGGAGGTGTACCATGACGACTCACGCTAACGACGACGCGCTGAAGCTGGAAGAAGAGCTGAGCTTTTCTCTCTATGCTTGCTCCAAGGCGCTCATCCATGCTTACAAGCCCCATCTCGACGCGCTCAATCTGACCTATACTCAGTATCTGGCGATGACCGTGCTCTGGGAGTTCGGCCAAACCAACAGCCGCGTCATGGGCCGCATGCTCTATCTTGACAGCGGCACCCTGACCCCCGTGCTGAAAGCGCTGGAACAGAAAGGGTTTATCCGCCGCGACCGCGGTGAACAGGACAAACGCCAGCTCATCGTCAATCTTACCGAAAAAGGCTACGATCTGAAAGCCGAAGCAGCTCACATCCCTGGGGCTGTGGCTGCCCAGATCGGCCTCTCTGAATCAGAGGCCCAGACGCTGCACACGCTGCTTGGACAGACCCTCTCAAGCCTCAGCGGCACACACGCATAAAAACAACCGCACCCTTGCACAGATGACGCAAAGGTGCGGTTTTTTTCATGCTTCGAGAAGCGCCTCATAGATCGCGCGGTCAAGGTCCTTGAAAACATTGAAGACAACGCGTTTAACGCTCGTCTCGGCAGCAAGGGCCTGGCGCACTGCAGCAACGGCGATCTCGGCAGCACGGTCGTTCGGAAAACGGAACTCCCCGGTAGAGATGCAGCAGAAAGCGACGCTCTCAAGGCCGTGCGCACTGGCAAGATCGAGGCAGGCGCGGTAACAGCTGGCAAGAGCAGCTTCATCCTGAGCGCTCAGGGGACCGTTGATGATGGGGCCAACGGTGTGCAGGATATACTTCGCCGGCAGATTAAAGCCCGGCGTGATCTTGGCGGTACCGGTAGGCTCAGGATGGCCCTGCGCCTTCATCATGCGATCACATTCGAGGCGCAGCTGCATGCCGGCATAAGTGTGGATGGCATTGTCGATGCAGCCATGGTTAGGATAATAGCAGCCAGTCATGCCACTGTTGGCAGCGTTGACGATGGCGTCAACGGCAAGAGTGGTGATATCGCCCTGCCAGATGTAGAGACCATCCTGCACAGGCGTAAGGTCATCGATACGGGTGATACCTCTGGCCTGGCACTCGCGGCGCAGGTATTCATCCTGTACGGCGAGCACCTCTTCGCTCACGGGCGCGGCCGGGCGCACATTCATAAGGGCACGCAGAAGGCGGCGCTGGTCCTCGGATTGTGACGGGATGCGGATATTCCCGTCTGCGGTGCGCGGATCTTCAGCGAGCAGGGCTTCAATGAGAAAGCGACGGCATTCGGATTGGGTCATGGGAGATCTCTCCTTTAAAAAAGGTTTTCTTCATTATACACCGGCAATGGACACACGCCAACATATTGACACAGAGTCAATTTATTCTTGCACAGATGCGGTGAAAAGTTGTAGAATAGATCATTGACCACGATACGATGAACAGGGCTTGCCCGTTTTTCCATCACAAGAAAGGAGATCACATGACAAACATCGTTCAACACTTTGGCAAAGCCGTCCAGGAGACCTGTGACCGCGACCCGCTGAAGGCGCGCCGCCTGCTCCGGCTCGGCTATCACGCCAAGAACCTGCAGTTCAAGATCGCCCCAGGAAAACTCAACAGCGCCGCGCGCCTGGCGGCACGGAGCACCACCGCTGCGATGGTGGCGCCGCTGGATCATCCGGAAGACGCCGTCATGGTGACCCTCTTCACCCCGTGTGAAATGCTCCACATCTTAGACCTCAAGCCGTACTGCTGTGAAGGCCTGGGCTGTTACCTCTCCGGTGCCATGGCAGAGAAAGCCTTCATCGATTACGCCGAGAGCGAAGGCCTGCCTGAAACCTTCTGCTCCTACCATAAAGCATTTATCGGCGCGGCAGAACGCGGACTTATGCCAAAGCCCCGCTTCATCCTCTCAACAACACTGGCCTGTGACGCCAACACGCTGACCTTCCGCAGACTCGCCGACTATTTTCGCGTCCCTCATTTTGTACTCGACATTCCTTACGAACAGACCGAAGCCGCTGTCCAGGATGTAGCGGCCCAGCTGCGCGAGATGAAACGCTTCATCGAAGACCAGACCGGCCAAAAGATCGATGAAGCCAGACTGCGCGCAGCCGTGGCCCGCAGCCAGCGCAGCATGGCAAACTTCCACCAGTACATGACAATGCGCGCCGACAAACAGATCCTCGACAGCCTCACTGGCGAGATGTACACAGGCTTCATGTTCCACAACCTTCTGGGCACAGAAGAGACCGAACGCTACACCGAAGAATGCCTGCGCGTTGCTGAACACGCGCCGCAGGCCAGCGGCATCCGCCTGCTCTGGATGCATACCAACCCTTTTTGGGTCGAACCGCTGCGCCAGCTGACCGACTTCAATCCCAAAGTGCAGGTCGTAGGTTGTGACATGAGCTTCGAAGGCTTTGTCGATGCAGACCCGACTGACCCTTACGCAGCGATGGCCCGCCGCCTCGTTTACTCCGCCTTCAACGGCCCAGTCAGCCACCGCATCGAACGCGGCATCGAAGAGGCCCGCCGCCTCAAAGCTGACGGCGTTGTCTGGTTCTGCCATTGGGGCTGCAAGCACACACTGGGCGGCGCCCAGCTGGCGAAGAAACATTTCGAAGCTGCCGGCCTGCCCTGCCTCATCCTCGACGGCGACGGCTGTGACCACAGCCACGGCGGCGAAGGTCAGCTGGCCACGCGCATCGAAGCCTTTGTCGAGATGCTCTCCGCAGAGAAGGAGGGACACGCATGAGCATCACCCATTACATCTGCAAATATACCCCGATCGAGCTGCTCGAAGCCTTCGGCGGCGAATGCGCCATCCTCAACCACATGCCGGACAACTTCGATCTTGCCGACCAGGTGGCACATCCGAACATCTGCGGCTTCGGCAAGTCACTGCTGGAAGCCTGCATGGAAGGCAAGGTCAAAGAACTCGTGCTCGTCAACTGCTGCGACACCATACGCAGTGCCTATGACGTGCTCCTGGAATACGGCCATCTGGATTTTCTCTTCCTTTTGGACATCATGCATTCCGGCGGCACCTGCAGCCGCGAGCACGCAGCGGCAGAGCTCAGGCGCCTGGCTGATGCCTACGGCGCCTACAAAGGCACGACCTTTGACACAGAACGCTTCCACGCCGCCTTTAAGGAACGCAAGCGCCCGACCTCGCCTTATATCAGTGTGCTCGGTGCACGCGTCGGCGACGAGCTCTTTGCCATGATGGAACGCACGATGCCACTGCCTGTACGCAATGACACCTGTGTCCACAACCGCGCCGTCGCTGCTCCCGCCGATGACGAAAGCGACTTTGACACACTCATGACCGACTACGCTGCCGCGCTCCTGGGCCAGCTGCCCTGCATGCGCATGATCGACACCACAGGCCGCAAGGCACTTTACAATGACCCGCACCTGTCCGGGGTCATCTACCACACGGTAAAGTTCTGCGATTACTACGGTTTCGAATACAGCGAACTGCGCCGCCATCTGACGGTGCCGCTCCTTAAACTCGAGAGCGACTACACGATCCAATCCTCCGGCCAGCTTGCGACCCGTCTCGAAGCCTTCGCTGAAAATATTGCACCGGAACAGACCTTACGAAAGGGGACCCACAAGAACATGAACGGAAAAGGACTCTATGCCGGCATCGACAGCGGCTCTACTTCCACCGATGTCGTGATCATTGACCGCGATAAGAACATCGTCGCCCAGGCCATCCTGCCGACAGGCGCCGGCGCTGCAGCCGGCGCGGACCGCGCCCTCGAGGAAGCACTGCACCAGGCGGGACTCACGCGCGAAGATATCGATGCCACCGTCACCACCGGCTACGGCCGCAGCGCCATCAAACTCGGCGAACGTTCCATCACCGAGATCACCTGCCACGCCAAGGGCGCTTTCTTCCTCGATCCGAGCGTGCGCACGATCATCGACATCGGCGGCCAGGACAGCAAAGTCATCCGCCTCGACGAGACCGGCAACGTCACCAACTTTGTCATGAACGACAAGTGCGCCGCCGGCACAGGCCGTTTCCTCGAACTCATGGCACGCACGCTGGAGCTCTCCCTTGACGAGATGAGCAACCTCGGCCTCGATTGGAAAGAAGACGTCGTCATCTCCAGCATGTGCACTGTCTTCGCCGAGAGTGAAGTCGTCAGCCTCATCGCTGAAAACCGCACACCTGCCGACATCATCCACGGCCTTAACCGCTCCGTCGCTTCCAAGACCTGCGCCCTCTGCCGGCGTGTTGGCGGCGAGGAGAATTTCATGATGACCGGCGGTGTTTCCAGGAACAAAGGCGTTGTCACTGAGATCGAAAAGATCCTCGGTGTAAAGCTCCACATCTCCGACAAAGCCCAGCTCAACGGCGCACTTGGCGCCGCCCTTTTCGCCCTGGAACTATAAAATGACCGCAGCCTGCCGCATGCACGCGGCAGGCTGTTTTTATTTGCGCTGATCACCCTTACCGGATTGCATAGCGCGGCTCTATCAGCTATTATAATACTAACACGCTCGTGCACAGCACCGGCGTCCAAACTACACACCCAGGGAGGGATCTCCTTTGAAACATAAATGGCAAAATACGATCCTCGGCGGTGTGCTGGCATTCTCCCTTGCAGTGACAGCGCTCGCACCGGCAGCGCCGGCTGCCGCCGCTGCCGCCGAAAGCCCGCTGGCAGAGAGTGTGAGCGAGAGCACCCTCAACCCCGACTACATCGCCTGGCGAGAAAACGGCAAAGAAGGCCCGGCGCCATCTGCGCAGGATCTTTCTTACCTTGACGAAAGCTACGCCAGACTCCTCACCTCGCCTACGCCTTATGCCGACAACCGCGCCAGCGCCCTACCTTCGCGCTACGATCTGCGCAAGGAGGGCCGTGTTGATCCTGTGAGCAACCAGGGCGACCTCGGCGTCTGCTGGGCCATCGCCGCAAACTCAGCGGCGGCCGGCAGCATCCGCGAACAGTTTCCGCAGCTTTCCCTCTCAGCCCTGCATACGGCCTGGTTCTGCTACCACGGCAATGAAGAAGAAGAGTTCGCGCCTTTCTCCGCCAGCTACCTCTCAGGCGGCAACGACGGCCGCGCCGTCGGCACCCTGGCTGCCTGGAAAGGCCCTGTCACCGCCGACCGCGCGCCGCTGGAAGTCGACAGCCCGCCCAACCTGGACGAATCCCTGCGCTACGCAGCCGATTTTCATCTGCAGGATGCCTACTACATGCCAACAGGCATCTACCACATGGACTATTCCGATGACACCAGCGTCTCCGGCGACATCATCAAGCAGCTCCTCATAGAAGTCGGGCCTGTGACGATGAGCTACTACGCCCACGGCACCAACACCTACAATGCTGAGACCCACGCTGTCTACAACAGCATCGACCGTGCCACTGACCACGCCGTGCTCGTCGTCGGCTGGGATGACAGTTTCCCTAAAGAGAATTTCACTGCGGGCAATCAGCCAGCCCACGACGGCGCCTGGCTGGTGCGCAACAGCTGGGGCACCGACTGGGGCGATGACGGTTATTTCTGGCTTTCCTACGAAGATAGGAGCCTCTCGTCCGGCAATGCCTATCTCCTGGAGAGCGCCGACAACTACACCCGTAACTACCAATACGACACCACCGGCTGGTCCTATTCGGTGACGACCGATCCGGAGACGCCGAACGTCGCCACAGCGGCGAATATTTTCACAGCCGAAAGCGATGAACAGCTGGAAGCCGTTTCTTTCTATACGACCGACGCCGGCGCCAGCTACACGATCTCCGTTTATACCGGCGTTGACGAAGCCCAGCCAACGAGCGGCACCCTGGCCCTGGCCAGCCAGCGCGGCCGCGAAGCCTACGCGGGCTATCACACGATCGAGCTGGAAGAACCAGTGGCTCTCAAAGCCGGCGAGCGCTTCAGTATCGTCGTCACTTTCGAGAACCCGACCTACAGCAAACCGCTGGCCATTGAATGGTGTGAGCAGTCATCGCCAAATTATGTGCCGATCTATATGGGATCAGGCGGCGAAAGTTACGTGCTGCAGGACGGCCAATGGAAAGACATCGCCGGCAGCGCCGGTAATGGCTTCTACATCACCAATGCCTGCATCAAAGGCTTCACCAATCCCCTGCCGGAAAGCGGACAGGCTGTGCCGACGGTACGCTTTTCTCTGCTCGAAGGGCCTGTGACCGATGGGAGCACGCTCTCCCTCTCGAGCGCAGGCGATGCGGAGATCTATTACCGTACCAGGAGCAGTGCCAGCTACACACGCTATGACGGACCGATCGCCCTTGACAGCCTCGATGCCGCCGGCGACCGTATCACCGTGCAGGCCTACGCCATGAAAAACGGCCGCCGCGGTGAGACCACCAGCCGCACCTACACCCGCGCCCAGGCCGCGCTCACCGATCTCGCCGTAAAAACCGACGGTAAGATCCAGCATTACGATGTCACCAGAGATTCACACGAGATCATCCTGGCAGATAGTACTGAGAACGTGCAGATCATGGCCCAGAGCGCAGACAGCATCAGCGTGGATGGCACACCGCTGGCTTCCGCTGACTGGAGCACGCCGATCAGCCTTTCCGCCAATGGCACGACCGATGTCACGATCACCGTGCAGGGCGAGGGCAAGAGCACACAGACCACGACACTGCACCTGTGTCACGGCAGCACCCCAGACCCCGGACCGGACGATCCAACCCTTTATACGGTCGCGCTGAATACCGCGCCTGAGCATGGCCGTCTGCTCTTTTCACCGACCCGTGCCGCTGAAGGTGAAACAGTGACCCTCACAGCCACCGCGGATGCCGGCTACACCCTCGATACGATCACTGTCAGCGCACCCGAGCAGGGTCGCAAGATCGAAGTCCGCGCCCTCGGCAACGGCCGCTACAGCTTCACCATGCCAGCCTGCGCCGTGGAACTGACAGCCAGCTTCATCCCTGAAAGCGGCCTGCCGTTTGACGATATCAAGAGCACAGCCTGGTACTATGAACCTGTCAAGTACGTCTATCAGAACAACCTCATGGTCGGCATCGCGGAGACCCGTTTCGGACCCGATGAAGCAGTGACACGTGCCATGATCTGGGCAGTGCTCGCCCGCCAGGCCGGTGCCGACACCCCTTCTGAGGGCACACACTGGTATGACGGCGTACAGCAGTGGGCCATTGACAATGGCATTTCCGACGGACTGCGCCCTGAAGATGCTGTAAGCCGCCAGGAGCTCATCACGATGCTCCATCGCTACAGCGGCACCCCGACCGGAGAGGCCGATCTTTCACTCTATGAAGATGCCGCGAAGATCGCCGCCTGGGCTCAGGACGCCCTCGTCTGGGGCGTCAGCGAAGGGCTCATCACCGGCATGGATGACACGCACCTGGCACCAGATACCGGTGCCACCCGCGCCCAGCTCGCCGCCATCCTCACACGCTATCTCGGCGCCGAATAAAATAATGCCCGCGCCACGCGCAGCAGCACCTCCTTTATCCGCACACGATGCTATAATAAAGGAAACGCCGCTGCGCGTTTTTGCATGCATTCGAAAGGAGATCCTCACAATGGCACTCTTTCATTCCGATGCAGGAATGCAATGCTTTGACAGCCTCACCTATCCCGCCATCACGATCCAGCCTCACACATTTACCTTCATTGCCGGCAAGAGCGGTTGTGGCAAGAGCACCTATCTGCGCCTGCTCAACGGCACCGAACGCCCCAGCCGCGGCTGCGTCCTGTACAACGGCTGCGACATTGCTTCCCTTGATCTCTTGCAGCATCGCCGCGAAGTGGTCCTGATCCCGCAGGAAGTCTATCTGTGCGATGGCAGCATCGCCGACAGCTTCGCCTTCTATTACACAGCACGCGGCGACAGGCCGCCCGATGAGACCAGGATGAAGGAAATGCTGGCCCTCTGTTGTGCCGACTTTCCGCTCACAGCCGACTGCCGTACCCTTTCCGGTGGTGAACGCCATTCTCTACCAGATCGCCGTCATGATCGCGATCTGCACCGCGGTCACCTGCGCCTGCTTTGGCGCGCTGATCTTTGGCAGCCGCACGCTCATCGATGAAAAGACCCAGACCATCCGCCCGCTGGAAGACCCCCTGACCTGATCATGCAAAAAGGCACCACACGTTCACTGACGTGTGGTGCCTTTTTCTTTTGCTAAGAGCCCAGCAGGCCTTCAACGTTCGCAGCCTGGGGATCGACAGACTGGGCGGCTTCCAGCCAGTCATCGATCCAGTCCACATGCTCTTTTTCTGCAACCTCGCGGATGCAGGCGTCGTATCCGTTCAGCGCAGCAAAAGAAGCGAACTGAGCAGCGCGGACAGCGCGCGGCATGGGTGGCCGGCAGTGCGTCTCAGGCTGCGGCAGGCAGAGGATGTCTTCATACTTGTCTTTCATGCGCGATGACCCCCGATCTGTGCGTTACGTGCGATGGCTGTGGCGCCCTCCTCCAGACTGGTGGCACGCAGGATGGTGTTCTTGCCGAAGCGGTCTTTGAGAGCGAGCACCGTCTCCTGAAGCGCCCGCTCCTTGCGCAGTGCTTCTTCCACGGCCGGCGGCGTGGTATCAAAAAGAGTCTGCTGTCGTTCGCGGTCACGGGCTGTCTCTTCGCTGATCACATGCCCGACCTCGATGGTGAGTCTCCGCACATAAAGCGCCGGGTCGTCAAGGCGGTCAAAGAGCGCCGCGGCCGCCTGCATGATCGCCCGGGAAGAAGCGGTCGGACGCTGGAAATTGTGGGTGCCGTGGGCATGCTTCGGCACGGCACGCCCGTAGCGGTCGATGTGCACCTCACCATGGTAGGCGGCCTGCTGAGCCGGGGTCTTCAGGTTGCAGGTGTCATAACCGATGGTCAGTACCAGCTGATCTGTAACCAGACGCTTACGCACCAGCTTCAGAGACATGGCTTCGGCCATCTCCAGGAGCACAAGACGCGCTTTCTGCGCGGTATAAGGCTCATGCAGCACCTGACCGCTGCTGAAACTGTTGTTCTCCGGCTGATAGGCTTTGATATCGGCCATGGTGCAGGGTTCCCGCCCCCAGGCATGGTCGATGAGGAGCTCAGCGTTCACGCCAAAGATCTTATACAGGCGCTCTTCATTGTAAAAGTCCTCTTTTTTCCCGAGGGAGCAGCGCGCGATGTCACCCATCGTATAGATCTCCAGCCGCGCCAGCCGCGCCGCGGTGCCTTTGCCGACCCGCCAGAAATCGGTGATCGGTCTATGGTCCCAGAGCGTTTTGCGATACGCCATCTCATCAAGCACCGCCAGCCGCACACCTTGCGCGTCCGGCTGCATGTGCTTGGCGCGGATGTCCATCGCCACCTTGGCCAGATAGAGATTGGTGCCGACACCGGCAGTGGCGGTGATGCCAGTCTCTCTAAAGACCTCGCGTATAAGCATGCGGGCCAGGGCTTCCGGCGTCATCCCATAGGTGTGCAGGTAGGGTGTCACATCGATAAAGACTTCGTCCACTGAATAGGCATAGATGTCCTGCGGGGCAATATGACGCAGATAAATACTGTAAATGCGCGTGCTGTAGGCCATATACAACGCCATACGCGGCGGCGCCACGATGTATTCCAAAGCCAGCCGCGGCTCAGCTTCGAGCGCATCGGCGTCGTGAGAAGCACCGAAAAGCGGCGCCCGTGCCTTGGTCCTGCGCCACGCATTGATCTGTTCGACGTCGCGCACCACCTCGAACAGACGTGGCCGTCCGCTCACACCGAGCGCCTTCAAAGGCGGGGTCACTGCCAAACAAATGGTCTTATCCGTGCGCGAAGCATCAGCGACAACAAGATGGGTCTTAAGCGGATCGAGGCCGCGTTCGACACATTCTACCGACGCGTAAAAGCTCTTGAGATCGATAGCAACATACCAGGACTGCATGAAGGCCCCTCCTTCCAGGAAACATTTGTTTTGTTCATAGTACCATATCGCTCCCATGTTCTCAAGAGCAAATGTTCTATTATTTTATGCTGGCGCTCATGTGTTCCCTTTTCATCATCCATCCTTCAAGAATACGCAACATTCCCGCGGCCCATCTTGCAATGCCTGCGCCCTTCCCTTAAAATAAAAGATACTGAACTTTTTCACCAAAAAGGAGGGACCCTCGTGGAACGATCCGCATCCACCAGCGCGGCACCAGCGCCTTTTGCACGCGCCCTGGCTGCCGTGCAGGCCAAACACCCACTGGTCGACTGCATCACCAACATCGTCACCGCGGGCGACGTCGCCAACGGGCTCCTGGCCATTGACGCACGTCCCGTGATGGCCAGCGCGCCGGAAGAGATCGCTTTTTTCGTCGCCCGCGCTGATGCGCTGCTCATCAATCTCGGCGCCACCGGAAGCGAGCAGCGTCTGGCCATGCAGCGCGGCGCCGCCGAAGCCAACCGCCTCGGCAAGCCGGTCGTCATCGACCCAGTTGGTCTTGGCACTTCACCGCTCAGGCAGGAGACCCTGTCCACACTTTTAGCGGCGCACCACATCACTGCCATCCGCGGCAACATCAGCGAGATCAAAGCCCTCGCCGGCCTCGCTACCGATGCCGGCGGTGTCGATGCTTCCGCCGCCGACCTTGAAGACCCGGCAGCTTTCTCGCTGGCACGCACCCTGGCCGCCGACCTGGCCCGACAGCACAACACCGTCATCGCCATCAGCGGTCCGCGCGATATCATCTCCGACGGCACACGCACCTTCGTTGTCAACGGCGGCAACGAGATGATGACCCGCGTCACCGGCAGCGGCTGCACCCTCACTGGCCTTGTCGCTGCCTTCATCGCCGCCGCACCGGAAGACGCAGCCGTGAGCACTGCCGCCGCCATCGCTCTCATGTGCCGGGCAGGAGACCGCGCGCTGGCCGCCTGCGGGCGCCGCGCCACCGCCAGTTTCCATACCGCCATGTTCGACGCGCTCTCGGCGATCACACCGGAAGAACTGGCTGACACGCTCAATATCCAACAATGTTAGGAGGAAATCATGATCAAAGGCATTCTCTTCGATATGGACGGCACCCTCGCCGACACGATCCAATACTGGGCAGAGATCATCCCAAACTTTGTCCGTGACTGCGGCTATGAACCTGATACATCCGTGCTCTCCTCAGACCGTATCCACGCTATGAGTCTGAGCGATTCCGCCGCCTTTCTCTGCGACTATTACCACCTCGACATGACGCCAGAAGACGTGACCAGCGCCTGGCGCCGCGAAGCCGACCGCATCTACACCGATGTGGCACCGCTGAAACCGGGGGCATACGATTTCATCCACCGGCTTCATGACCTCGGCATGCCGCTGGTGCTCGTGACCAACAACGACAAAGCCCTCGCAGAAGCCCTGCTCACCCGCACCGGCATCCGCGACTGCTTCCAGGACCTCTACTGCGGCTTCAACCTCGGCCTCGGCAAGACCGAGCCGACCCTCATCGAGCTCGCGCGCAAAGCCCTGGGCACCGAGGCCTGCGATACCTGGATGTTCGAAGACTCCATCGGCCCCATCCGCACCGCCAAATCCATCGGCATCCACACCGCCTGCATGATCGACGAACACCATGACCCTGCCGAGCTCGCTGCCGTGCGCGCAGAAGCCGAGCAAGTCTTTGAGACCTACGCCGACGCCGGGCGTTGGTTTGACAGCCAGTACAAATAACCCTTCATCAGAGAAAGGCCCTGCAGCCGTTCTTTCCGAACAGCCGCAGGGCCTTTTTGTATAAAAAGGAACGCCGCGCACCCAAAGGCACGCGGCGTCTACAGAAAGGAATGATGATGAAAAGGAAACAATCTTATTTGTTGATCACGATACCCGTTTCATAGATCTTATCTTCGCAGAGCAGCTTGACGGTCTGAGGACCTTCAAGGCCGGTCTTGTTGATGAAGGTATCGATGTCGGTTGGGTTTTCCTTCTGGAAGGTCCCAACGCACATAGCGGTGAAGTTCTGTGCCACGGTGTTGACCGGATAACGACGGACATCGCCCTTTTCGTCAATGAGCAGCACCTGTGCCAGTTCGCCTTCATCATAGATGGCGTTGAACATGATGCGGTCGTCTTCTTCGACGATGCTTGCATTGTAATGTTCTGGCACGAGTTCGCCGGTCTCTTCAGCTTTGACCTTCATACGGGTGGTCTGGGTCTCGATGAGGCCGCCGAGATATTTCCCTTCACCTGGTTCAAAAGCTTCGCCAGCAAAGTAGATAGGCAGTTTTTCTGCACGATAGCAGTTTGCCGGAACATGGAGTTCGTAAACAACCTTGTCGTCAACGAGTTCGCAGGTGATGGAGTTGAAGGAGACACGATCCTTGTATTCAGGCTTGGTAGCCAGCATAACAGCCATGCCGTCGCAAGGTTTGCCGTCTACATAACCGATACCGCCGGAGTGTACCATGTAATGCCCTTCATCATAGTATTCCACGTTGCAGATGTATGGGGAGAAGAATTCTGCACCACGTTCTTTACCATACTGCCATACCTGTTCGATGGTCATCTTCTCGGTGTCGATGCGATAACGCACGCCGCGGGAGAAGTTGTCATGGTTAGGGATGTAATTGTCTGGGTTCTTTGCACGATAGTGGCCGTTGTCGAAGAGCATGATGTCGCCGTCCGGGAGGACTACGCAGGCATGCTGTTCATACTGCCAGTCAAATTCGCCATCACCGACTGGGGTGAAGAAGTATTTGTCGACATATTCCTGTGGCCAGTTTTCTGGGTCACCAATGATCCAGTTGAGCTCGCCGGTCTCGAAGTCGAGGTTGATGACAGCGTCTTCGTGGCGGCCGGAGAAGGTGAGGCTGTTGGTCTTTTCATCATACCATACAGCGTTGTTGTGGAACCAGTCTTCTTCGGTCTGGCTGCCGGAACCAGGGCCATGCTGTGGCAGAACGGTCTTGTAGTCCCATTTCTTGAGGATCTCGCCGGTGTCCTTATCGAGCAGAACGCAAACGTCTTCGACAGTGCCGGAGTAGAAATCGAAGGTCAGGGCAAGGATGTTGCCATCTTTCATCTGGAACTGGTCATGATGATAACCGCCGCATGGGATGACATATTCTTTGAAGATCTTGCCGCCGAAGTTCATTTCATAGAGACCGGTGGTGAAGTAAGGCATCTTCACGAGACGTTCGGTACCAACGAGGATGTGACCGTTCTCGATACGCTTGATGTCAAAAGCAAGGTTTTCTTTGCAGTACCAGCGCAGATCGCCTCTGTAGTCGTAGCCGACCGGGAAGGAACGCATGGATGCTGTGAGGAAAACGAAGTTGTCGCCCATGTATTCTGGGGTGGTATCGATCGAGGTGGATTCAGGCACGCCTTCCATCAGCGGTTCGGTGGTGATGGTCACAGTGTGCTTTGCACCATCCTGGAGCACGATCTCGACTTCATTGTCATAACCGGCATAGAGGCCGTAGACAGGGAGCACATGATCATAACCTGCCGGGAAGCGATGAACGATGTTGCCGGCTTCTTCCTTGCCTTTAACGATGATGGTCACTTCTTCCGGACGTGGGGTCTTGAAAAGGATCATTGCAGAGAGTGGGCAGATGATATAA
The DNA here is from genome assembly GCA_958451915.1 of uncultured Peptococcaceae bacterium. Classification (GTDB taxonomy): domain Bacteria; phylum Bacillota; class Peptococcia; order Peptococcales; family Peptococcaceae; genus UMGS1590. The sequence continues at coordinate 7,362 of CAUDRX010000001.1, read as the reverse complement.
GGATTGACCTTTACGAGAGGATTCGTAAGGGTATAATCCCCAGCTGCCAGTTCTGCGAGGAAAGCTTCTTCATTGGCTTTCTGCTGCTTGATGATGTGGTCTTTTTTGGTGTATTTGATTTCAGACATAATGTTCCTCCAATTTTTTTATCAAACAAAATATGCCTCGTCATTAATTGACTTTATATAAAGTATAACAGAGCCTCGCAGGTTTTCTGCTAGTCCAGACTACAGGTGCGCAAATTTCTTTCACGATCTTTCAATGTCCTGCGCCAGAATGAACTCAACAAAGCAGCGCGCAGCGATCGGCATGGTCTCCCAGTTGTTCCAGACGATGCCGACGCGGCGGCTCAGATCTTCCGCGATCGGCCGCGTCGCCACCTGGTGGCCGTAGCCAGCGAGCACGCGCTCATACATGATGGAAACACCGAGCTTTTTTTCGACCATGGCAATAATGGTGTAGTCATCATAGACCTCGTAATCAACACGCGGTTCGAGACCGGCAGCCTCGAAGGCACGGCGCGGCACGTTGAACTCACCCTCGTCAAGAAGGATGAGCGGTGTCTTCGCGAGATCGCGCAGGCTCACAGTCTGTTTGCGTGTTAACGGATGGTCCATCGGCAGCACGGCACACATCTCGTCGGTGTAGAGCAGGCGGCCATCCATCTCACTGGCAGCATCGAGGTTGACGAAACCAAAGTCGACGACGCTGTTTTCAACCCACTCGGAAATGGTAGTGTATTCTCCCTGCTCGAGGATGAAGCGGACCTCCGGATAGGTGCGCTTGAAATCGAAGATCCAGCCGGGCAGCAGGGTGCGGCTCACGCTCGTAAAGGTGCCGATGCGGATGATACTGCCATTGAGCCCTTTCATCTCACGCTGACGCCGGGCCAAAGCTGCCTCGGCATTGGCGATGGCTTGTATATACGGATAGATGGCCTCTCCGTCAGCGGTAAGATGGATCCCTTCCTTGCCGCGGGTGAGCAGCGTCAGACCGAGCTCCTGCTCAAGGTTCTTGACAGTCTGGCTGACGGCACTCTGGGAATACTGGATAGCATTGGCCGCTTTGGTGAAACCGCTGAATTCGACCACTTTACAGAAAATGTCGTACTTGGAAAACATGGCATTCTCCCCTATCTGTTTTTCTAATAAATCCATCATAATTATTGGCTTTACTAATGTCAATCGACTTTGTATAATTTAATCACATCATTTCAAACTTCTATGAAAGAGGGAGTATCATGTCTGCTGCAAATCGATATGCCAAGGCCCGCCCGGCCGTCTTCACCCGCTCAGACAACCGCCGCGCCTTCCGCGAAGGCATGCGCGACGGGATCCCGATCATGCTCGGCTATTTCGCGGTCTCGTTCTCACTCGGCATCCAGATGGGCACGATCGGGCTCTCGACCTTCCAGGGCTGGCTCATGAGTGCCCTTGTCAATGCCTCCGCCGGTGAATATGCCGCCCTGACCGTCATCGCTGCCATGGGCAGTTATCTCGAGATGTTCATCATCACCCTCGTCGCCAACGCCCGCTACATGCTCATGAGCGCGGCGCTGAGCCAGCGTTTCTCACCGGACACATCCTTTATCCACCGTCTGCTCGTGGGATTTGGCATCACCGATGAGATCTTCGGCATCTCCATCGCTCGTCCGGGCTATATCAACCCTTACTACAGCTACGGCGCCTTCGTCGTTGCTTCCCCCGGCTGGTCCATCGGCACCGCCTGCGGCATCGTTGCTGGCAATATCCTGCCGGAGATCGTCGTCAGCGCCCTCGGCGTCGCCCTCTTCGGCATGTTTCTGGCGATCATCATCCCACCGGCCCGCGAACACCGCGCCGTTGGTGTGGTCGTCCTCGCAAGCTTCACCGCCAGCTACGCCGCCACCATCCTGCCCGTGATCGCAGGCTGGAGTGACGGTACCCGCACGATCATCCTGACCATCCTCATCTCAGCAGTCGCCGCTGTCCTCGCGCCGGCTCCAGTAAACAAAGAGTCCCTCGACTTTTCTGAAGAGAAGGGCGGTGATGCATGATGGCTCACAACACCTATCTCTATATCGCCGTCATCGCCATCACCTGCTACCTCATCCGCGTGCTGCCGCTGACGCTCATCCGCAAGCCCATCACCAATGCCTTCGTGCAATCCTTTCTCTACTACGTCCCTTACGTGACGCTGGCGGTCATGACCTTCCCAGCCATCCTCACCGCCACCGCTTCACCCGTGGCCGGCGCCGCTGCCCTGCTCGTGGGTATCGTCTTTTCCTGGCGGGGCGCCAGCCTCTTCCAGGTCGCCTGCGCCTGCTGCGGCATCGTCTTTGTGCTCGAGCTCTTCATCTGAATCTTCCCTGCCGGTCGCAAACCGGCAGGTTTTTTTATGCCTATTTGGCTAGTCGGATCGCGTATTTTGTTCGGATAATCCCGCCCGGTGATTCTTTAAACAATCTTGAAAATGCTTAAATTTTCTTAAGTTAGCCACAACAAAGGTTATTGACAAAATTGTCTGGCAGTACTATATTAGTCGCATAAGAACAATTTATGCCTCGTATGCCTGACTATGAAAGGAGGGGCGTGGACCCGTCAGACAAGATTGTTCACCACCGAAAAAAACGAAAGAATCTGTATAAGGGAGTTGAATCAAAATGAAAAAGAGATCACGAAAACTCCTGGCCGCTGTCATCATGGCAGCCTTCGGGACGACGATGATGGGGCTGCCTGCTTACGCAGCAGAACCAGAAGTCCACATCACGCCGGAACAGCAGCAACAGTACTCCGATGATTCCTGGATCCAGGAACAAGCTGACAAAGAAGCCGCTATGGAAGCAGAACTGCAGGGCGGCGATTACACCGCAGAAAACCCTTACGTTGAAGTAGACCCTTACGGCAACAACCCACTGGCTGCGCTGGTCATGTTCAAGACCGACAAAGACACCAAGGTCAGCGTAGACATCCAGATCCCAGCCGATAAGAGCGGCGCTTACGACGAAGAGAGCAGCTTTGGTTTTGATTTCGACGAATACACCAAAGAACACTACATCCCAGTCTACGCCCTCTTTGAAGGTGCCAACACCGTGACCCTGACCGTCACCGACAAATCCGGCAACAGCGATACCTATGATGTTGCCATCACCACGACCACCCCAGAAGGGTTCGTTGGTCACAATGCCCAGACCCTTACCCTCGACAAGGGCAATGGCAACATCGTCAAGGGCCTGAACTTCGTTTCCTACGTTATCGGCAGCACCGGCAACATCGTTGCCTACGACTTCAACGGGAACCTGCGCGCCATCTTCACCAACAGCGGCATGGGCAAGATCCTTGACATGGACAACGGCCATATCGCCTATGAAGACGGCAACACCCTCCACGGGATCTATTACAATACCGGTTTCATCGAAGCTGATATGATGGGTAAAGTTTACCAGCATTATCTGGTCACCGGTATCCATCATGAATTCATCCAGCTCGAGAACGGCAACTGGCTCATCGACGCTGAACGCCCAGATGGCGCCACCACCGAAGACTATTTCGTCGAATTGGATGAAGACACCGGTATGCCAGTACGCGACTGGTGGCTCAAAGACAGCTTTGGCCTGACCGATTATGTCGCCAACCCATACTATGACTACAACAACATCGACTGGCTGCACGTCAACTCCTTCGTACAGATCCCAGGCGAAGATGCCATCATCTTCAGTGCCCGCCAGAACGACGGTCTCTACAAGCTGAACCTCGAGACCAACGAGATCGATTGGGTCATGGCTGAAGACGACGAAGATTACACCGAAGATTTCAGCGCCAAACGTCTCACCCCTGTCATCACCCAGGATGACGGCAGCGTCATCACCGTGGATGAATGGTGGGAAAACAACGAAGAACTGAACCCTACCGGTGCTTCCATCGATTGGCACAACCCTGACGATCCTTACTTCCAGATCGAAAACTGCCCATTCGAATACACCTATGGTCAGCACGCTGTCAGCCTCCTGCCTAACGGCGACATCTTCGCCTTCGACAATGGCGACGGCCGCTCAAAAGATGCCGACAAGATGATCACCCCTGCCGATGAAGAAGAAGCACGTGAGATCATGAACACTGCTGATCCTTCCAGCCAGGAATATCAGGATGCCCTTGCTACAAACTACAGCCGTGCCGTCATCTATCATTATGACGAAGAAGCCGGTACCATCGAACAGATCTGGGAATACGGCAAAGACCGCGGCATGGAACTCTATGCAAACTACATCTGCGACGTTGACTACATCGGTCCTGACCATTACATCATCGACTTCGGCGGCTGCAACTCCGGCGGCGGTATGATGGGCAGCGGCAGCTATGCACGCGTCATCGAACTCTACAAAGATGAAGTCATCAACGAAATGAACGTTGCAACCAACTGCTACCGCGCAGAACGTCTCGACCCATACTATGGCGTTGACGGCGAATATGAACTCAACGAAGTACAGGGCGTCCAGAAGGGCGAACTCCTCCTCGAACGCGTTCAGCTCAATGACCTGCGCGTGAAGATGGACATCGGTTCCACCGACTACACCGTCAACGGCGAAGCCAAGACGACCGACAGCGCCCCTTACATCAACAGCGACAACCGCACCATGGTCCCTCTCCGTCTCATCGGTGAAGCCACTGGCGCAGACGTTGAATGGAACGGCGCAGACCGCACCGTCACCGTAACTTCCGGCGATGATACTGTTGTGGTCACGATCGGTGAAAGCACCATGGATGTCAATGGCGACGAAGTGGCCATCGACACCGAAGCCACCATCCAGAACAGCCGCACCATGGTGCCTCTGAGAGCCATCTCCGAAGCCCTCGGCTGCGACGTGCTCTATGAATACGGCGCCATCACCATCGATAAATAACGATCGATAAAGGCACCGCACTCGCTTAAAGACAAAATCCTCGATGCAAATATGCATCGGGGATTTTTGTGTTCTTTTCCCTTTCACTGCACGCACCCGCTTACGACCGGACACACTGCGGCCGATCAGATCCATCGTTCACCTGAAAGCAGCATTTCACCCTTGCGGCTGCAAACGCCCACACCACGATCAGCCCGCAAAAGTCCGCAGACCCATGCACCATAGAAACCGAAAAACAGGCTACCTTTTCATATCCCCGCAAGGTATAATAAGGATAGACTCATCAGGAAGGAGGACAGCGCTATGGGTATCTTTTTCACAATGTGATAGCAAGGTGTATCTTTGTTATTGCGCCTTGCTAATCATCAGCAAACAGAAATGATTAGGAGGCTAAAAAATGGCATATTTTAACTATCGATCAAAAAAGATATTTTATCAGGAAGTTGGGGTCGGAAAACCGCTTGTGATACTGCATGGCGATACAGCGTCATCTGTGATGTTCGAATTCTTATTGCCTTTGTATCAGGAACACTTTCGCGTGATCCTGATGGACTTTTTAGGAAATGGACGCTCAGACAGGGTTTCAGGATTTCCAGAAAATCTCTGGATCACACAAGCCGAACAGGTAATCGCCTTGATCGGGCATTTAAGGCTCGGGAAAGTGAATCTCCTGGGAACAAGCGGCGGTGCCTGGGTGGCGATCAATACAGCATTGAAGCGCCCCGACCTTATCGAGAAGGTTGTTGCTGATAGTTTTGACGGCAGAACATTGCATGAAAACTTTGCTGAAGATCTGTTACAGGAAAGAGCATTTGCCAAACATGATATCCATGCAAGGCAATTCTATGAATGGTGTCAGGGCGAGGATTGGGAAACCGTCGTAGACCTTAATACACAGGCACTTACAAAGTGTGCCGCAGATCAGATACCTTTATTCTGTAAGCCGCTGAGAACTTTAAGCGTCCCTATTCTTTTCATGGGAAGCCTGGAAGACGAAATGTGCCGTAAGGATATGGCAGAGGAATACTCTGAAATGAATCAGCTCGTACAAAACGGCACGATACACCTCTTCAAAACAGGCGGACACCCAGCGATCATGACAAACGCTGAGCGTTCCGCCAAAGTGATCACCGAATACCTCAACAGATAGATTTTTCAAGTTCCCGACACTCGCACCATGGCGAGTGTTCCTACAGCATTTGAAACGCTGCAGGAACACTCGTCTTTTTGTTTTTTCATCCGGCGATGGTGGATGGGGCGTCGTCAACGGCTACACCCTTTCTGATGTTTACAGACACCTCCGGCGCAGGCGGCAGGATGATCCGGGCCACTACGCCGCCTTTTTTCAGCACCCGCAGAGTCTCCAGCAGCAGAGCGCGCTTGTCCGCGCCCGTGATATTGTGGCAGACATAGTTGCTCACCACGGCATTGAAGCTCTCATCCGGGAAGGCCAGCCTGTTTGCGTCTCCATGCAGGAACCGGCACCGGTCGGCCACGCCCTCGCTTGCAGCATTTTTCCCGCACATGGCCTGACCATAGCCGTAAACCGAACTCCAATAGTCGCCATGGAAAAATATTCAAAGCCGCTGCTGTCCGTGCCCTCCTTGCTGGGTCTGGCAGTCCTCTGGTGGAGTTGTTCCAATCCCCGGGCAGCGAGAGAGACCGATCCTGCAGATGATGACCGGTCATCACCTTTCAGTGTATTGTCCCCCTGTATCATCGTTCGCCCCCATGAGAGAAAGGATCAGCCGCCGTTGCCCGATGGTCATTCTTTCGATAGTCGGCGGCGTGATGTTTACTCTTTGGTGCTAAGATCATGGCGGCATTGATTTCCATTGCAATGATCGGACAACCGATCGGCCAGGCGATCTATGGTGTTCTGTTTTGACCTTTTCGCAACGCATACATGGGCGGTTTTAATCGGGGCTGCGATGGCTGCATTTTTGATCTCTCTTTATTCAAAGAAAATTTTCGGCAGATTGTAACCCCGCAGGCAACCACCTGCTGAAATGTAAACAGCGAAACCTGCTCTGCCCTCGCGGAAGTTCCATGTACTGCGTCCTGTGAAACGCAAAAACCCCACCGGGAATCACCCGGCGGGGTTGTGTTTGACATTCGTTTACGATCAAAGCATCAGCATCTTGGCGAGTGGGTAGCCGATGAAGATGTAAGCGACCAGAGACAGGATGCAGATTGGGAAACCGATCTGAAGGATGTCCTTGGTGTTGTAGATGCTCTTCATACCATGCATCAGACCAGCGTGTGGAGAAGCGGCTGGGGTCAGCATTGCGACGAAGACCATGAGGATGACACCAGTAGCAACTGGCATTGGGTTGATGCCGAGTTCGTTGGAGAAGTTCAGAACGACTGGCATGAGGATAACGGCCATAGCGGCGTTGTTCGCAAAGTTCGTGAGGATCAGTGCGAAGGTGAACATGATGGCAACGAAGGCCATTTCGCTGCGGCCACCGAGGATAGGGGTC